>JAPEVH010000038.1 GCA_026645415.1 Candidatus Electronema sp. | reverse complement strand
TCCGCACCATTAAAGTCGCACCACGCAGCGATGTGGTTGTACTGCTGATCTGCTTTTCTCTGACTGTACTGTTTGATATGGTCGTTGCAGTGGGTGTGGGTATGAGTTTAGCTTCGTTCATCTTTATTCAGCGAAGCATCAGCCTGACCACAGCCACCAAAGTGGAGAACCGGACGCAAGAGCAGGACGGACAGCTTTCGGCCATTTCAATCTATGAGATTAACGGGCCGCTTTTCTTTGGTTCAGCGCAGAAGGCCCTGAAAAGCATTGCGGCAGCTTCAGAAGTGCGGGCAGTCATCCTCGACATGAGCAAAGTGAATATGATCGACATGAGCGCAATTGTGGCTATGGAGTCGATTTGGAAAAATTTGGAGAAAAACGGGGTGGGATTGGTTATAAATAACCTTGAGCCACGCATGATTCTTCAGTTACGCCGGGCAGGGCTACGAAAGAAGGTCGGCAAGGTGGCGTTTTCACGCTCATTGGCTGAGGGGCTTGAGAAGGCCAAGGATATGCTGTGATAAACAAAATGGTTCTATCAGATTCCAATCAAAAAAAGAGGTTATTTATGTCATCTGTATCTAAACTTGAGGATGAATTGACAAAGGTAAGAAATACCCTGTCAGCAGATCGTCTAGATATGAGTTTTGGAGAGCTTATCAATATGTATGATTCTGAAGAGTTAATTATTGATCCAAATTTTCAGCGACTTTTCAGATGGGACGTATACCAAAGAACACGTTTCATAGAGTCAATATTATGTGGAATCCCAGTTCCTTCTATATTTGTTGCAGAAGATACAAAGGGAAGATGGGAAGTCGTTGATGGTTTACAGCGAATAAGTACTATATTATCTTTTTTTGGCAAGTTGAAAGGAGAAAAATCTTCAGAAAATGGTTGGGAAATGTGTGAAGGAGATATGTTAACTGAGCTAAATGAAAAAAAAATTGATGATCTCCCTCTTAAGCTCCAGCTAAATATTAAAAGAAGTGCAGTCCGAATAGAGGCAATCAAGTGGGATTCTCGCTATGACATGCGATATGAGCTATTTAATCGTCTAAATACCGGAGGCTCACCACTAACCGATCAAGAAATAAGAAATTGTATTTTTCGTGGAAAAGGAGATCATCTTACTGATGAAATTAAAGAATTGGCAAAAATAGATTTGCTGGAAGAGTTAGTCAAACCAACAGAAAGGCAAAAATCACAACTTTATCTTGATGAACTTGTTTTAAGGTTTTATGCGCTTCTTTGGATTGAAGAACCAAAGAAAAATCTCGGTGAACATTTAACTGACTATATGCGAGAAGCCTCAGAGAATAGAGAGATTTACAACGGGAACAAAGAACTGTTTAATCGTACATTACGTACGATTAAGAATGCAGACGTATATAAAGTGTTTTATAGTGGTAATCATCAGTTTTCTCCATCAAAATATGATGGAATCATGATGGGCGTTTCATCTAATATAGATAGGTGCGAAAAAAATCCATCTTCCACAGCGAAGATGATCAAACTTCTTATTGAAGATAAATATTTTATTTCGGCAAGCGGAGTTTCATCAAACTATAAAGAACGTGTAAAGAAAAGAATTGCTATAGCAAAAAAAATATTCTCCAATGTCTGAATTCTGTCAAAGCATACGCGAGATTGCTGAAAGAAGACAGCAGGACATAGAATTATCAAAACGTTCTGTTCTTTTATATAGGAATGAAGAACAGAAGCACTTCCTTTTTAAAGCAAGCGTCATGCTCATATATGCTGCGATTGAAGGAGGTGTTCGTGAGATGTCAAGCTGTCTATTTGGCTACATCAATCGCCAAGATAAAGATGTTTCTGCATTAAGCGAACCGTATCTATGTTTAGCTATCGCATCAATCTGCAAACTTGGTGAAGCAGTTATAAATCAACAGAAGCAGCAGAAAATTTCTAGCCAAATTCTGCAAGTTGTCATGGGAAAGGCAAAAATGCCAGGAGCTGTAGACTTGAAGTCAAATATCACACCAGATAGATTGAATAAAATATGTCAATCCATTGACATGGAATATTTCTTAACCAATGAAGACGAAAAGAATCTTAACCAATTGCTAAGATTCAGAAATAATATTGCGCATGGTGATCAAGAAATGCCTATCGACACACAACGAATTGAACAATTTAATGAAACCGCTAAATATATTTTAGAAAAATTTGCAGCCGGAATTATTGAGTGTCACCAATCCAGCAAGTGGTTGATCAACAACTATTATCTATGAATACCTCTACTATTTCCGCCGTTATTCTTGCCGCTGGTAAAGGCACCCGGATGAAATCAGCTAAGGCCAAGGTGCTGCACGAGCTGTTTTTCAAACCCATGCTCCACCATGTGCTGGATACTGTCGCTGCTGCCGGAGTTGAGCAGACTGCTGTGATTATCGGCCATCAGCGAGAGGAAGTGCTTGCCTCCCTACGCAACTATAAAATAACGCCGGTCATTCAGGAGGAGCAGCTCGGCACGGGTCATGCAGTGCTCTGCGCTGAGACCGCCTGCGCCGCTGCGGAGCAAGTGATGATTCTCTGTGGAGACACGCCGCTGATCCGCCCGGAAACCTTGCAGGCTATGCTCTGTCAGCATCAGGAGCAAGGAGCGGTACTTACCTTGATGAGCACGGAGTTAGACAATCCTTTTGGTTATGGCAGAATTATCAGTGATGCCAGCGGCCGTGTGCTGCGCATTGTTGAACAGAAGGATGCGGACGAGACGGAGCGGGCTATCCGGGCTATCAATGCTGGAATTTATCTGGCCAATCGAGACTTCCTTTTCACTGCGTTGCGACAGGTAGGCACCAATAATAGCCAAGGCGAAGTGTATCTAACAGATATTGTTGGTATCGCTGTTCAGCAAGGCTACCGGGTGGATAAATTTGTCCATAATCCAGCCATTGATGTGCTCGGCGTAAATTCACGAGTGGAGCTGGCGCAGGCTCATGCCGAGCTACAAATGCGCCACAACCGGCAGCTCATGCTGGCAGGCGTAACTATTTATACGCCAGAAACCGTGCTTGTTGCACCAGAAAGCACAGTCGGGCAAGACACAGTCATTCAGGCTGGCGTACAAATCAGTGGACGATGTGAAATAGGGTCTGATGTTTTGCTTGAAGCTGGAGCTATGCTGCATAACTGCACAATTGGCAGCAATGCTGTTATTGGTGCCCAGAGCGTTCTGCACAATTGTATTATCGCAGAAGGTGAGCGAGTACCGCCTTTGAGTAGAGAGTTGTCCCTAGCAGGATCAAACAACTGCCACTCTTAGCATTCTTCCTTAGTAGGCACCCTTGCCGCTGATCATGCAACCAATGGTCTTGATGATGATTTTCAGATCGCAGATCAGTGAATGATTAAGCACATACCAATCATCCAAATCGACCCGTTCTTCATAATTTTCTGTATCGCTGCGCTTCATAACTTGCCACGGCCCAGTAATTCCTGGTTTCATAGATACATAACGACCGGCACTGCCGCGTCCTTTGTAGTATTCTGCCAGTTCTCTCCCCACTATTGGCCGTGCACCAACTACGCTCATCTCTCCTTTAACCACGTTGATAAATTGAGGAAATTCATCTAGGCTGGTGCGGCGAAGAAAACGACCCATCCGAGTGATACGGGGATCATCTTTTAGTTTGAAATTTCGTTGCCACTCTTTTGCTAAAGCCGGATCAGCGATCAGTAGCTCATCCAGTTTTTTATCTGCATTGAGGATCATAGTGCGGAATTTGAGACATTCAAACTCCCTACCAGTCGCCATGA
This sequence comes from Candidatus Electronema sp., assembly GCA_026645415.1. Taxonomy (GTDB): domain Bacteria; phylum Desulfobacterota; class Desulfobulbia; order Desulfobulbales; family Desulfobulbaceae; genus Electronema. The sequence continues at coordinate 11,210 of JAPEVH010000038.1, read as the reverse complement.
TCCGCCGGTGCCGATACAGCACCGGCCCTTTGCTGTCGATTTTGATCAAGAGCATAATCAACAACATGAGTGGTGCGGTGAGCAAAAGAATGAAGATAGAAAAAATAATGTCAAAAGCACGTTTCCAGCTATGATCTGGGTTAAAGCTGAGTACCAACATATCGCCAAGAGATTGGATTTCCGCATGATGGAGACCAAAGATGTACAGGTCTGGCACTAAATAAATTTGTGCGCCAAGATCGCGGCATTCGCGTAAGATCCAGAAAATTTTTCGTTCGGCTCGCATGGGTAAGGCGATATAGACATAGTCAATATCGTTAACCATGAGGTAGTCACGGAGATCGCGGATATTGCCAAGAAGCGGCTTATTAACTTCTAAATGTCCCCGCAGGTCGGTTTTATCATCAAAAAAACCAAGTACGTCGATTCCAGCCCAAGGAATTGCTTCAGTCTGGCGGGCCATCCGCAGACCTAGTTCGCCTGCGCCAATAATAACCGCGTGGCGGATGTTGCGGCCTTGTGCGCGGTAATGTCGCAACGTTTTTCGTACCGCTAGATGAGAGAAGAAAAGGAGCAACGGGGTACTCAAAGACCAGATGCTGAAAACTACTCTGGAATAGCCTTCAGAAACCTTAAAGATAAAAAAATAAAAGAGCAAAAAGCTAACGACCGTCGCCCATGCTTTGAAAATAATAAAAAATTCTCGGTATAGCCTCCAGCCCCGCCATGAGCGGTAAAGCTGAAAATACTGAAAGCTGACAAAACAGGACGTAAAAACAATAAGTTCTAGGCAGGTGTAGTAGCTGCTCCACGGCACTTGGTACAGTTCTACCAGCAGCCAAAGATAGGTACAGACTAAGGCGCAGTCGAGAAGATGCAGTAATTTGTAAATGGAAGAGGTGCGCTGACGTAAATTCCAAGCAAGGGCGGGCGACATAGCTACTTCAGGCCGCCCAGCCCTGCCAAGCAGGGTTCATACTGAGTTTTCTTGCCCAGCTCCGGGGAAGAAACCGATGTCGTTTGCCAAAATGATAAGCAGCAAATTTACCAAGATTACGGCAAAACCATTCTGGGAGAAGCTGGTATTGTCGTTGTTTTACGAGTAGATGTAGCTCAGAAAGAACATAGTTTCGCCCCGCACCACTCAGGCCGCCAAACTGCATAAGCCATTCCTGTTGCTCTGCATGAAAAACACCAATGTCAAAATAGCGTTTCACATCCTGCCAAAGAGAGTAATTGTGTGAATGAAAAACAGTGGCCTCGCTACTATATTGTACATGATAGCCCCTTGTCAGGAGTTTGGCCAGAGCCAAAGTGTCCTCGCCAAAGAGCAGCCGTTCTGGGAAAAAGCCCTGTTCTGCTAAAGGCTCACGCCGCCATGCCGCGAATGAATTGGAAATAAAAATAGTTTTAAAACCAAAAACAGACGCATCATCGAGACGACGAAGCTGAGATTTAGCTGGGTAATTGAACTGCCGCAGATGCGCACTGAAGAATGTAGCACTTGGTGCAGGCAGTTGTCGTCCATAGGTTGCAGCCAGTTTTTTGTTCTCTTGAAAAGGCTGAATAAGCAGCTCAAGAGCATTTCTAGTCGCTGGCACGGCATCTTGGGTCATATAGACGATAATGTCGCCCAGCGTTTGTTGAGCTGCCCAAGTCCTAGTTCCACCGTGGTCAAAATTTTGCGGGGCAATTTCAGCCAAGCGAAGGCTGGGAAGAGTAGCTTGATGTTGCCGAATAATCGCCAAGGTTTCATCTGTGGAACCAGAATCAACGATTAGGATTTCTTCTGGTACAAGCGTCTGCTGGGCCAGCATGGTTAACAGATCATTGACCCATCTGCCGCCGTTCCAAGTGGGAATAATTAAAGCAATTGTCATATTCGTAAACCACGCACGAGGAAATATTTAGCTAAAGCCCAGAGCATATAGGGCGAGGGATGCTTCCTGTAGAGGAGTAGTTCGCTGTGGGCGGCAGTCAAGCGGAGCGTATAGGAGATTTGCTGCCGGTCCATCTGCCAGCCTCGGCAGTGATGGACAAGAATTTCTGAAAGATAAACAAGTTGCCAGCCTTTTTTTTTCAGGCGTAAACAGAGTTCAATATCTTCTTTATAAAGAAAAAAATCTGGGTCAAAAACCGCCTCTTCAGCTAAGGCTACCGATTCTAGTGCAGTTTTTCGGCAGAAAAGAAAGGCACCGCAAAGAGCTGGAACTTCCTCACGTTGGCTATGCTGGCCGCAGTCAAGCTGGCCATGATCTCGGTCGTACCAGCGGCCAAACCATTTTCTGAATACACCGGTGGAATCAAGCAGACCAGTAGGTTGCTTGCTTTTGCTATCAAAGCCCAGTAATTTTCCGCCAACACAGCCTGTGTGTTGATTTTTCTTGAGAAAAGCAAGGGCTAATTCCAAGCTGTCTGGCGCGGGGAAGGCATCTGGATTGAGAAAAAGAACAAAATCGACTTGCTGCTGAACCACCTGCCAACCGAGATTGTTAGCCTGGCTAAAGCCGATGTTTTCTTGCTGGAGGACAGTAAAACCAGCCTGATCTACGTAAGGCTGCAAATACTCTCTGTTCTCTGAGCCTGAATCGACAATGACTGTCGCAGCAGGCGGCATGGTCTGCTGTTTCAGCGCAGTCAGGCAGCGGCCCAGCACGGCTTGGGAATTATGAGTGACAATGATGACTGCGGTTTTGCTGGACAGGGAAATCAACCTCTTCAATCATTCTTTGCTTGAAAAAATTGTGCGATGCAACAAACAGCCCCATCCTGAAGCTGCAATGAGCGAGAGAGCAGGAACGATTGGGACTCTGAACCTTCCATAAGATTCAACCCCTGCTGAAAGCAAACTGAAGTAGGCAATAATAAGGAAGAGAAGAGAAAGTATATGTTTCTCCTGTCGTGCGTAGTTATTTTTTATTATCAATACAAAAGCAATAATACATCCAGTATAGAGAATGAATGAATGAGCAATTCTCCATAAGATCATTATGGATGATGGAGACAGCAAGTATTTGCTGTCAAGTGAACACAATGCTTTCGGTTCAAAATACATCTCTGTCAGCCCGTTTATTCCCTGCCAAATTGTTGCTGACAAGCTCTCGGCAATAATTTTAAGACCTTCTTCTTTTTCCCATCGTGCCAGTTCACCATCATTTAAGTGTTCTTTTATCTTCTTATCTTCCGCTTTTTGTTTAAAGGCATTATGCACCTCTTCAAACTCCTTTTTTTCTAGGAAAGCAACATTCCAAGCAGCCCGGTACAGAAGAAGGCTCTTAGCGGAAATTGTTGTGAAAAAATACACTCCAGTATGTTTGTAATTCCTAACCGTCCAGAGAAAAGGCATGGATGTTGCAATTAAACAAAAAGAAATTATATAGATGGCAACATATTTATTCTTTTTGAAAAGAATAAATATCCAGAGAGCAACAGGCGCGAAGAGAAGAAAAGATATAGGCCGACATAAGGATAAAACAGAGAGCCAAGCTCCTGACACGGCTGCGTTGATCAAATTTGTTGCAAAAGGTTTGTTTCTTTTTTGATACCACTCAACGACCTTAAATAAAAATATAAAAAGAATTGTTGTGAAGACGGTCTCAGAGAGAAGGAAATTTGCTGTAAGTATGCTCTGGAAATCAAGAGCCAGAAAAATTGCGCAAAGAATTGCAACAAAAAAACCAAATATACGCAACGAAAGAGTATATAGTATCCATACAGTGAAAACTGAAAGAAAAATTTGCATCAATGCTGCAACAGCATAGCTTGAAGAAATTTTATTAATCAGAGCGAGAAATATTGGATATACTGGTGTTCTGGAAAAACTTGGAAAGTTTCCATTTTCAAGGAGCTGCACACCTGGATGCAGATAAGACATTGTATCCGGCTGGATAAAATTTTCTGGTTTTGCAAGAAAATCAAACCAGATATATAGTCTTGCCGCGAGTGCAAGCAGCAGAACAAGGAGCACGGCAATATATTGTTTATCTTTTCGAAATATATTTGTGAGCATCATGATGCTGTATTTTTTTTGCGTCAGTGCAACTTAGCCTGAATACTGCTCCTCATAAACCGCCAAAAGCTCTATAGAACTCTTCCTTCCTGCTTGCCTGAGCAAGGGAAATATGGCACTATCTTACATCTAGCTTCATGAAGCGATCTAATGCCTTCTTCTGAAACCGCAATGCAGACAGACAATAGTCGGAACAATATTTATTTTACGGTAGTTTTTCTTTTATCCCTACTCCTGCTGGGCTTTGTCCTCTGGCCTTTTTGGCAGCTACTGGTCTTGGCCTTCCTACTGTCCGGCATTTTTCGTCCAGTCTATAGCTGGCTGCTTCGCTGGGTCTCGCCGTGGATGGCCTCTAGCCTGACCTGTGCCGTAATTGCGCTCATTGTCTTTGTTCCCCTGACCTTCTGCATCACGGCACTCTCTTCAGAGGCATTGAATTTGTACCAACTGGGAAAAGACAGTAACGTACTTCTGAAAATACAGCAAATTATCCAAGAAAGTAAGTGGATTGTTCATGTTCAAAAAGTGCTCACCGATTTTGATATTAACTTTCAAGCATCAGACATCATTGGCATTGTTTCTGACTTGAGTACGTCTACAGGCATGTTTATCTACGGCAAAGCCTCCGCTTGGGCCGCTGATATCATGAGCTTTATCTTTCAGTTCTGCTTTTTGATTCTGATGATCTACTTTTTGCTGATTGATATAGATCGTCTAATCGGCTTTCTTATGCGCCTTTCTCCGTTGCCGGATGAACAAGATTCCCTGCTCCTGAAAAAATTTCAAGAAATAGCCGGAGTAATCCTGATCGGCAACGGGATTAGCGGTCTATTTCAAGGACTGCTCGGCGGCATTCTTTTCACTATCCTTGGCATCAGCTCGCCTGTGCTCTGGGCAGGAGTGATGGGTATTCTCGCCTTTCTGCCTATTTTCGGCATTGGTCTAGTCTTGGTTCCTGCGGCAGGTATCCTCTTCCTGAGCGGCGTACCAAGTCAAGCAATGATTGTTTTTCTCTTCTATCTCGTGCTATCGTTTACAGTGGAGTATCTGCTCAAGCCGAAATTTGTTGGTAGCAAAGTCAAGATGCACACTTTACTGGTCTTTCTCGCTATCCTCGGCGGCATGTCCATGTTTGGCGTGTTAGGTATTATCTACGGCCCATTAGTTGTTACCGCTTTTCAGACCCTGTCAGATATCTATCTGCGCGAGCATCAGTCTCCTCTGGTAGGATCAGAAAAAATAATAACTTAGTAGGCTAAGGTTGCTTTAATTCGTTCCATTGCCTGGACAACATTTTCGCGAGAATTAAAAGCGGAAAGACGGATATACCCTTGGCCGCATTTGCCAAAGCCCTCACCAGGTGTGCAGACTACGCCGGCCGTGTTCAGGAGCAGGTCAAAGAATTCCCAAGAACTGCGGTTGCAGCGAATCCAGACATACGGCGCATTTGCCGCGCCAACATAATCAAAGCCAAGTTCCTTGATAGCTGCCGCGATCAAGTCAGCATTTTCCAGATAGCCGCTAATCAGTGCCTTAGTCTGTGCCTTACCTTCTTCTGAATAGACCGCCTCCGCCGCTCGTTGTATGGGATAAGACACACCGTTGAACTTAGTGCAATGACGGCGATTCCAGAGCGGATGGATGAGCTGTTTGTTGCCTGCGTTGTCAAAAGCGGTGCATTCCTTTGGCACCACAGTATAGGCGCAGCGCGTGCCGGTAAAACCCGCACTCTTCGAGAAAGAACGGAATTCAATCGCTACTTCTCGCGCTCCTTCAATCTCAAAAATTGAATGCGGCAGAGATTCATCACGAATAAAGGACTCATAGGCCGCATCAAAAAGAATGAGTGCCTTGTTGTCCTTGGCATAATCGACCCATTTTTTCAGTTCTGTCTTGCTGGCTGTAGAACCCGTGGGGTTGTTGGGGAAGCAAAGATAAATTAGGTCAACTGGCTCGTTAGGCAAATTAGGTACATAGCCATTTTCTGCTATCGAATCTAAATACACCAACCCTTGATAGCGGCCATCGGCAAAAACACCTGTGCGCCCTGCCATGACATTGGTATCTAAATAAACAGGATAGACTGGATCAGGAATCGCTACTCGTGCATCAGTGCTGAACAATTCTTGAATATTACCAGTGTCGCACTTAGCTCCGTCAGAGATGAAAATCTCATCTGCGCTAATTTCTGCGCCTCTGCTCTGAAAATCATTTTTGGCAATTGCCTCACGTAGGAAGGCATAGCCTTGCTCTGGGCCATAACCACGGAAGCTGCTGTCAACAGCCATTTCATCAACAGCACGATGGAAGGCGGCAATACAGGCAGGCGGCAGAGCCTTGGTTACATCGCCAATACCGAGACGAATAATTTTTTTATCCGGGTTGGCTTGTTGGAAGGCTGTAACCCGTTTAGCAATATCGGAAAAGAGGTACGAGGCTTGGAGTTTTAGGTAATGCTCGTTGATTTTCAGCATGGTGATTCGAGAAGGTTGCGGACTTTTTTCGTTCACAGTCCGTCAGTTGCAACGTTAAAGAATAGTGCTGGATATTACCTGATGCAAGGAAAAAGTCAAGTTCGGAAGGAGTGGGCAACTATGGCAGATGAGGATAAGAAGAAATCATTCTGAGAGACGCTGCCTAGAATAATTACGGCTTTTTACCGCTCTTATTGGCGGCCTAGCGGCTCTGTTTTTGCCTGTCTTGTGGCGAGGCGAGGGCTACCTGCCTGCTGGTTAACTGCTAACCAGAGCTTAGAACCGTGCTCAGTAAAGTGATAATCCCAGATGGTTGCTCATCAGTTTGAAATGCTTATCATGGCTGTAGAGTTTCAAACTGTTGCATAGTGCATTCTGGGCAATGATGAGATCAGGGATGCCGACTTTATTGATTCCCTCTTGAATGCACGTCACGTGCATGTCGATAAGCTGCCTCCAGTCAATGCTGATGGGAACTCTATCAATTGCATTCAAGATTGAGATCACTTGGTGCTGCTTCCTGATCATGAGAGGCGGCACCAGTTCTGCGAGGATCAGATCGTTGATGACGACAAAACCTTTGTCAATCAAACAATCTAAGGTGTCAGTATCGTTGCTGCCACGGAAATAATCAATCCAGACAGAGCTGTCAACCAGAACTCTCATTTGCGTTCTCTCAGCACATCGAGATCAGCATCCAGATCGATCTTGCCTTTGTATTTCTTGAGTTCAGCGATCTTGTTCCTGCGTACAAGTTCCTCTAATGCTAAGATAATCAGGGCAGTTTTGGTCTTAACGCGAGTTAGCTGCATTGCTTCATCAAGAAGACTTTTGGGTATGTTCAAACTCGTTCGCATTTCCGACCTCCTTTATCCTTTTAAAGTATTCCTATCTGTTTTGCTTGACAGAAACTCATAAATCATTCTCTGCTTTTTTGATAAAATTCAGTTCATTTTCTTCAATGGGGGCTGAACAGGGTTCGGTTGAAATTCCGCGTCACCGCACCTCATACTGTTGCCGTCGGTACTGCACCGCCTCGGCGACATGGGCAGAGCTGATGCGCTCAGATTGAGCCAGATCAGCAATGGTACGAGCTATCTTAATGATTCGATGATAAGCACGAGCAGACAGGCCAAGCCGCTCAATCGCGCTGTTGAGGAGTTTGCGGCCTACTTCATCTAAGGGGCAGAAAGAGTCAAGTTGGCGAGGTGACATGCGGGCATTACAGGTGATGGCACTATTTTTAGCGAAGCGTGCCTGCTGAAGCCGCCGTGCCTGATTAACTCGCGCCCGAATTGTCATTGACGACTCACCAGCCGCCCGCGAGCTGATCTCCTGTACAGGAACCGGCGGCACCTCCACGTGCATGTCAATTCGATCAAGCAGCGGGCCAGAAATCTGGCTGCGGTATCGCTGCACCTGCATGGGCGAGCATTTGCACTCCTTGACCTTATCACCAAGAAAACCGCAGGGACAAGGGTTCATAGCAGCCACCAACATGAAATCTGCTGGGAAACGAAGGCTGGCGGCGGCGCGGGCAATGGTGACAACTCCATCCTCTAAAGGTTGGCGCATGACCTCCAGCACGTGCTTGCGGAACTCTGGCAATTCATCGAGAAAAAGCACCCCGTTGTGAGCCAATGAGACTTCACCGGGTCGGGGTATCCGGCCACCGCCGATCAGTCCGGCATCGGAGATGGTGTGATGTGGGGCGCGAAAAGGGCGCGTCACGAGCAGAGGCAGCCCCTCTGGCAACAGGCCAACTGTGGAATAAATCTTAGTGGTTGCTAAAGCCTCGCTCAGGCAGAGATCAGGTAGTATCGTTGGCAACCGTCGAGCCATCATGGTCTTGCCCGTGCCCGGCACTCCGCAGAGCAGGAGATTATGGCCACCTGCTGCTGCGACTTCAAAGGCTCGCTTAACATGTTCTTGACCGCGTACCTCAGCAAAATCGACTGGATACTCACTTCGGCGACTAAAAAGCGCGTCCAAATCAGTGTGAGACGGTTCGATCTGGCGTAGTCTAGCAAGAAAGTCCATTGCCTGCCGCAGGCTCTGCACAGCAATAATCTCAATGCCTTGTACTACTGCTGCTTCCTGCGCGTTTTCCGCCGGAACGAGAAAGCGACGGATACGGTTCTGTTGTGCTTCCAGCACCATTGGCAGAACGCCCCGCACTGGGCGTACTCCGCCGTCCAAGGATAATTCACCAACTAAGGCGGTTTCAGATAAATCTGGACAGTCAAGATTTCCGGCAGCAGCCAAGATGCCGACAGCAATAGGCAGATCGTAACCAGAGCCTTCCTTTTTTACTGCGGCAGGGGCGAGATTGACCGTGATTCGGCGCGGCGGGAATTCGTAGCCAGAATTCTTAACAGCCGCCCGTACCCGGTCTTTGGCCTCGCGTACTGCGCCTTCCGCCAGTCCGACTGTAGAGAAGAGCGGCAGGCCGAGGGCTAAATCTACCTCAACGCGAACAAGCAGACCGTCCACGCCCATGACCGCACCACTCAGGGTTGTGGCGAGCATGGCGGTAAAATTTCTTCAAATGGTGGATTCAATTTGCAAATGCAACTTTTCTCTGGATAGAGGAAAGATTGAGTAACCAGATTGACCTCAAAGTTCAGTTGCAATGACCGGTCGGCCTTAGAGTCGGCGATGCACTGTTCCATAATGGGTGAGCGGCAATGGAGCGCAACGAAATTGCCATTCGATGCAACTCCTTATTGATTAATACCCAGAGCAAGGGAAACAAATAAGTTCTCCATTTTTGACACGTGCCTTATTGGCAGCAACCACTTCACCGCATTGATGGCATGTCACCAACTCGAATGTCGGTTTGGGTGCTTTAGGCAAGTCATAATTGAAGATATCGGAGATGACAAACAATTCATCATCACTTTTTTGTAACAGATTTTTCACCAGCCCTTTGCTAATTTCCAGAGGTACTTCTGTAGGTTTCGTACCTTCTTTTCGCATTTTGACAAAGGGCGAATTAAATGATGATTGCATCACTTCGGGGCGAACAGAAACACGCACTGCTTTATGTGAATCTTTATCAACCAAGGTCATTGCCCATTTACCATACTCGGTACGTTGAATGAGACCCTTACCAAAAGTGCAACCCGTTGCCATCTGTGTGCCATCAGCGAAACAACCTGCTGCATGTCCTGTGCCGGTTTCTACAAAGACCAATTTTGCCATGTTCAATTCCCGTTCACTGCCTAATGCATTGAGCGCGGCCAAACCAGCGCGAAAACCCAATGGCATTCCACCGCAGACGTGTCCGTGAATGAAAAAAGCCGATTCAAAATAGGTGTCCCAAAGCTCACCGAAATCCGCCCCTTTTTTACCCAATAGGTGCATAGCTTCGATTTGTTCTGGCTTCATGATGTGACCTCCTGTTTTAGAAAATAAAATGCCATGATAATTTCACGGCGACGACAACTAACAAAACGCCAAAGATTTGCTTAATCCATTTGGCTTTCATTTTTTCTTTCATCACCCGTGCACCAATTTGGGATGCGACAATGACCGCGAGAGAAGCATAAATGAGTAAGGAGAGATTAAAATGCCCTTCCGCGATGTGTCCGGCAAAACCAGAGAAAGAAGAAAAGATGACGACAAAAGCGGAGGTGGCAGCGGCTTGTTTAGTAGGATAGCCAATGGCAATAAGAATAGGAACAAATAAAAAGCCCCCTCCAATGCCCAATAAGCCCGCTAAAAAACCGATACCCAAACCTGCGGTAGCGGTAATAATCGCCCGTTGTTTAAAGGGCATGAGGGCTTTAGGTTCAGCTTTGCCAGAGCTAAGTATCATTTTCAATCCTGAAACCATCATGCCGATGGAAAATAATATCATCAGCACATCTGTGGAAATAATGTGGGTAAACCACGCACCAATCGGTGCCCCGATAAAAGAGGTGATGATCATCGGCATTCCGCCTTTAACATCTACCATTTTTTTACGGAAATAGTAAAACGCTGCTGATAATGCAGTAATCCCGTTGAGAAACAATCCCGTTGGAATAGCAACACTTTTGAAATCAAAGCCAAACCAATGAAACACGGGAATGTAGAGCATCGCTCCACCCAACCCCAACATTGAGAAAATAAAACCCAGAAAAAAAATAATTACAATTACAGGTAACATATTAGGGATCCTTGAAAAATCACTGCATTGTATTAGTTTGACTCATACTGCCATAGCAACTGAACCAGCTTGGATTTTTTGCGGATTCATTAACGGAACTATTCTGCCCCACTGTCCTTCTTCTTCGGTTTCTTGCGCTCACTGGCCCTTGTGCCGCCGACCATCTCATATTCAGAGGAGTCCGCGCCTTACGCCCGCTTTGCTTTCTTCTCCAGAGGTTTCGGCCCAGGACTCAGCCGAACACGGCCCGATGTCCGCTCCTTCTCTCTGAACGCCTCGGCAACTCGGTTCATATCATTGTCATACAACACAAAGACTTACAACACACAGACTGAGAAAATCTTTCGCCCCTGCTATATCAAAGACGATGCAGCCTGCGCCGCCATGAGCGGCATCTCCTGATACGAGAACTCCCATAATCCAGCATTGGCTTTAGCGTGCTCAATTGTCATGCTGACCATGTTCCCATTCTCATCAAAATCAACATAGATATTCTCGCTGATCTCCCGTGTTTCAGCTATTTCCCTACCTGTGAATTCAATCAGCGCAGTGTCAGTGCCAACGAAATATTTCA
>JAPEVH010000037.1 GCA_026645415.1 Candidatus Electronema sp. | reverse complement strand
TCTTAGGCTGATGGGTGCCGACCGCAATAATAACGTAATCGTACTCGGCCTTGAGCTGCTCGATCTTCTCTTGCGTCATGCTCACGCCGAGATTGACCTTGATATTCTCGCTTTTCTTAAAGCGTTCAACTTCCATTTCCCAAATTGCCTTGGAGAGCCGCTCCCAAGGGATGGTTGCGGGTAGTTCTGGCTCCAGAGCTTGCATCAAAAGTTATCGAAAAATATCGTCTTGATGAATATCGCCGTTTGCAGGAATAACAGCATCTCGGTTATTGCCGTTTTCCAATGCAATGGTGCCGTCGTTTTTACGTTTGAAGAATTTATACTCATAGATGCTGGAAGCTGGAAGCGAAACGGTTATTGACCAGATCGGATAATTTGTCGGCGACATTTTTATAGCAGAATTTGCTTCCCAGTTGCTCAACAAGGGACTGCTGCCCACGAGATAAATATTCTCTCCCCAATTGGTTTCAGCTTTTACATTGAATGTGACGGTGACTTGAGGCTTGTCACATGCATAACGTTGACAGACCACTGCTGGCGCATCGGTCTTTTTTGTATTTATAGCGGAAACAAGGTTGATGTATTCTCCCATTGCCCAATTGAGAGGACGAGCAGACCGGGTTGCTGTGCCAACTGTGTAACTATCAGGAGTCACGGTTTGCCATCCGGTAATATCAGCTGTTATATTCCAAATTTGTTCAGGGATGAAACCGACTTCTGATGAAAAAGTTTTCAATGCTTGGCGATAAGACTGGCCTGATGTGCCGTCGCCAGATTTAGCTATTTCATAGATGCCTCGTTCCGCTGTGAAAATAGGCCAGAGTCTGCCCCGACCGGTACCGTTGAAATTCCCACCGTCATTTGACTCGCCGTAACCGTCATAATTGTAACGGAACCAAGCTGGCCCTTTATTGGGAATATCTTGACGAAGAGTTGCATCATACTCAGGAAGTGTTTCAAGAATAGTCCAGTCATCGGGACTCATAAGACCCATTCGCACCAATTCAAGAAAACCGCCATCTATTATGCTGCGTTGATCGTGAGAACCTGCTCCGTTTCTATATAACAGATCAACTCTTTCATCAGGATTCTGATTGGCACTCAAACGAATATAATACTTGCTATTGCCAAGAGGGCCTGTATGCGTGAAAGTCCATCCTGCCACATTGTTTCGCCATTCGTCGGCCTTTGCAAGATAGAATTTTGCAGCACCGGAATCCCCTGCTTTTTCCGCAAAATCAGCGGCACAGACTAAGCCGGCTACCTCTGCGGCGATGGTGGAAGGAGAATAACCCGCCATCTCTTCCCAACGTTCCTGATCGGTCCTCGGCCCATTATGAGCAAGAAACTCGGCTGCCATCTTGATCTTTGGCCAAAGATCAGTTCGGTTAAGCTTCCATGCAAGGATGATTGGCATCGCCGTTTCATCCATTTGAGTGCCATTCCAATAACTGTCACCGTTCACAAAGCTATTCTGAGGAAAACGGCCTGGTCGTTTATAGGGGTTATCTGAACTCGTCTGCTGCATTTGTATGTTAAAAAGAAAATCAACAGCCTTGTTGGCCGAATCTTTATCTCCGGCAGCGATGAGCGCACTGGCAAATTTAAAGAGATCTCTCGACCATACCAGATGATATCCTCCTTCATTCCCGTCGCCATTGGTTTCTCCCCAAGGCACTGCTGGTGCAGCTATCATGGCACCATTGCTTTTATCCTGAATGCTTTTCAAGCTCATAGCCGCAAGATAATATTGATCATCAGCAAGACCGTTTTGTTTATCAAGACCGTTGGCATAATTCTGCCATTCTGCTATATATTGCGTTTCTAACGCATCAAGGTCGCTTTTTAGAGTTTCCTCTGCGGTTTTCATAGCTTCCTGCTCATTATTTCCAAATGCCAAAACCACATCAAAGGAGATAGTCGAGGAAGCACCGGTTGAAACATCTATCCAGCCCATCTGAGCTACGTTGCCGCTATATGCGCCGTCAAATGTCCAATCCATAGCTCTATCCTGCGATCCGCCAAAAAGATCGGTATATCCATCATTGCAGGCAACAAAACCATTAGATACCATTGCACGGTCGCCAATCTTCTTCCATGGAAGAGAAACTGCTAAAGCTGAAGAGGTCGAATCAGGTTCTGATGCTACAAGCATTGAATGCTTATTGAGAACAAGCGTTCGTGAATTATCAGCTCCTTTCTGATAATCTCCTCCTGCACCAGTACCATTGATAGCAGGATTATTCAGAAGATAGATATTGTAGTCACTCGCCTTTTTCCCAGCTTCAAGCGTTTCAAAAGTTACTCTTTGGATCACGCTGCTGCGTTTCGGATCAGTGAAAATATTTTTCGTTATCTTCCATTTTCCATTATCTGCCGTTGTAATGACATGCCATCCCATAGCATGTTTATCAATAATGGATGTCTTGTGATTACGTTGCTGTTTTTCTTGATCTCCCCATGACTTTGCTGAATCGGTTATAAGTAATTGTAAGTCAACATTTTGTATTTTATCTGGAGACGGATAATATATTTCTGTCAAAATTCCCTCTGCGCCAGTAAAATAAACCTTTGAGTTACCGCTTATAGCGGTTCCTATAAAATCTTTGGCAGCAGGTGCCCACACGGAGGCTGCGCCCGGCCCATTAGGTGCATCTTGCGCTAAAACAACACTTGGGAGAGTTGATAATACTGCAAGAATGTAAAAATTAAGTTTTGTTCTTTTCTGAAAACGAGAGATGGGATTGACGCAACAAGGACACATGAGATTCTCCTGTAATAGATAGTGAAAATTAATAACTAGTTAACCAGCAATGTGCTGGTATTCAGCAATCCTTTTCGGCTGGCATCATTTCGCCACACTCTTCTTCTTGCGCTCACTGGCCCTTGTGCCGCCGACCATCTCATACTCGAAGGAGTCCGCGCCTTACGCCCGCTTTGCTTTCTTCTCCAGAGGTTTCGTCCCCGGATTCAGCCGGACACGGCCCGATGTCCGCTCCTTCTCTCTGAACGCCTCGGCAACTCGGTTCATATCATTGTCATACAAGACACAGACTGAGAAAATCTTTCGCCCCTGCTATATCAAAGACGATGCAGCCTGCGCCGCCATGAGCGGCATCTCCTGATACGAGAACTCCCATAATCCAGCATTGGCTTTAGCGTGCTCAATCGTCATGCTGACCATGTTCCCATTCTCATCAAAATCAACATAGATATTCTCGCTGATCTCCCGTGTTTCAGCTATTTCCCTACCTGTGAATTCAATCAGCGCAGTGTCAGTGCCAACGAAATATTTCA
>JAPEVH010000035.1 GCA_026645415.1 Candidatus Electronema sp. | reverse complement strand
AGAGATTAGGGCAGATGGTGCCGCAAACCGAAGCAGGAAACGGTGTATAACGAAGCAGCATCTCATAGGCTTCTTCATTCCTGCCCTCGCGAATCAAGCGCAGCCGGTCAATGGTCGGAATGTGCATCGGACAGTAATAAGTACAAGGCGCGGCAGAGTCGCGATTAACCCACCAAGGCCGCCGCCGCCGCAGCTCACCAGTTTCGATCACTCCGATCACCGAACGATCCAAGTTCGGGGCCAAGTCCCGCAGAGGATCGCCACCGCCAAAGCCAGCACTCCAAACACGCTTGGCGAACTCGGACATTGGCATTGGGCCAGAGAACATGAGAGCGCGCTCCTGCGGACTAACTGCCGTGAGCAGGTTCCATTCCTCACGTTTACTCAGAGGTTCGAGCAGTTCAGGGCGACAGATGGCGTTGAGATATTCTGGCAGCCGTTCGATCAGCCATTGCCACTCTTCGTCGCTCGGCTGGGTTAATTTGGCATTGGTGCGCGCATAGCTGTCATCAATCTTGCCCCGGAAATAGACTTGACCACCAACCATACCTACGCAGGGGCGATAACCAAGAACATTATTTGGATTCTTGGGATTATGGCCGCAAACCACCGCAGTACCGCCGCAGTTAAACTCAGCAAAGGTGTCGCCCACCGAGCCAAGCACCCACATTTCCGGGCGAGTATGTTCGGGGTTCCACTTCGTCATGGTCAGACCGCGCGCACCGATAGATCCGCCGATCATGACCCGACCGCCTGCCATAGCGTTGCACACGCCATTGGTGGCATCACCCTTAACAATGACATCCGCGCCAATATTCAAGTAGCCTACATCATCCGAGGCCGAGCCTTCACAGATGATTGTGGCACCAGTCATGCCCATGCAGCCGAGCCGCTGTCCCACCGGCCCTTTCACCCGGATAGTAAGCGGCTTATCCTTGCTGCCAAGACGCAGACCAATGTTGTGCTGGCCAAAGGACTCCAGAAGCAACTCGTCCGCAGCAGCGGCAGCCCCGCGCACTTCCTCCTCAAAAACTTTGGAGGTTAGACGGATACCGTTTGCGTCCTTGCCGCGTATGATCGCAATATTTTTTCTTTGTTCAGTCATAATGAAAATCCGTGATGATGAGCGCAGATGCTCGTGTATGCTTTTGGATTTTGATTTCTCAAGTTGTTGTTTTATAAGAGACTGTCGATATAATCTTTGGCAACACTCAAGCCGATCCCGGTTAAATTCATAATCTGCAGCATAGCTTCCGGTTTCCTGCCCTGTCTGGCAAGAACTTGCGCCTCTTTTTCAATGTCTTGCGGAATCATGATAATCACAGTTTTGTTCTGGCTGTTTTCGCTGTAAGGATATGGATAGTGCTCTGGCCGCTTTCTTGTTATTTCATGAAACATCTCGATTCTCTTTAAAAAAGGATGAATAGACTCTTTTTTCGGAATGATGCGCGTAATCAACTTGCTAGACTTCTCATCAGTTATCTGGCAATCATTATCACTGTTCTTTCTTTGTACTGTTTTGTTTTTTTTCATAGCTGCCAAGTCCCGCAGGGTGATCGCTATAAGCCCTTATTCTTTCATAATCTGAATGATGCGCTCATCTAAGCAAGAACGCAAAAAAGCATTCATTTGTTTCTGCTCGCCGCTGTCATAAAAGGCCAGCATGAGCTGATTGAATTCCAATTGCCGTTTTGCTGGAAGATTGATTGCCGGATAGCCGCAGCGTAACAGAAATCCGTTCATGACAAAACGGCCCATGCGCTTGTTGACATCATAAAAAAATTGACAGCGAGCCATAGTCAGAAAATAGTGAATGGCCTGGTCATATACATCATCAAGCTGCGCCGCCTCTTCTGTCATTTGCGCAAACAAGTCTGGCAGCTTCTCTGCGGCGGGCGGCAGATAGTTTGTTCCGGCAATAGTCACGCCGCCTGCGCGAAATCTGCCCCATTCCAGCGCATCTTCCTTAGCGGCAATGCTATGCAACGCGCAAACTTGCTCGATAGTGACAGAAAATTGCTTTGTTTCTATCAGGTGGAACAAATGTCGCCACGCATTGACTTGATTCAATGCAACTTGCTGCTCACTAATTTTATGCCCGCCGACGGTGATTCCTTCCAGCAACGTCTGGATTTCCGGCAGTGTGTAATTGATGCCCTCCAGATTAACCGCATCGCAGATGAATTCCGGCAACATCCGCTTGGCCAGCATGAGAGCTTTGGCTTTGTTGGGCTGCATGTGCCATTGGGAATCTTTTATTTTTTCATGCAATGAAAGATCAGACAGCAATACGGATTCCTTCCCGTCTGGCAATTTCTATAATTGTACTTTCGTCGTCCTGTTCCCAGCGGTTCAGACTGATAGGTATAGGTTCTATTCGGCTGTCTGTACGGGCTGCCATTTTCCAAAGAATATTTATATCTTCACGGCTGCATGTGTTGTCGTATTTATCTGATACAACAAGTAGATCTATGTCACTCCATTGATGGCTACTGCCCCGTGCGTATGAACCGAAAATAATGCCGAATCGAACCGGGATACCGATCTGCAAAAGTTCTTGCAAGTATTTCTTTACTGACTGGATAACAAGTTCCTGCTTGCACAAGAAGAACATAACTAATTTTCCCAGACACCTTCGGCCAGCTTTTGATACACGTTGCTTCGCCGTTGAAAAACATCCTGCATTGCGTTTTTCAATCTTTTTCTGTCGTGCCGCTTCCTCTGGCAGCGAGACAATCCGCCGATGATTCTCCACTATCAAATCAACAAAATGCGGCCACCGGAACTGGTCTTTTTTCTGCAAAACTTTGTCGATGCAGTTTTATTCGTTCAATCTCATGAAGCGTGTCAGCCGTCAAATAGCTCTCTTTGCATTGAGAACAATGAATAACTGGAATGTTTTCTATAACAAGCAGATTTTCCTTCGCACCATAGCTTCGAGTTGCATAACGAATCTTGGCACTGTCTTGTCCGCAGATGTCACAAATCATTTTCTAAGTCTTGTAAACAGTTATAATGATCAGTTTGCCAGCAATACTCATTTTTGCCACAACAACTGCCGATCCATTTGTTATACTGTCACCTTCAATAAGATATTTCGATTCTTCCGTCGCTCGATCTTTCTGCTGCTCAATTATGCTGCCTGTAAGAATAATTCGTTCTATATCAAAAATGGATAAATTGTCATCATTCATCTCCTCTTCAGCATGTAACGTCATGATATAATTCCTCGTGCGAATAGCTTCTCGCATCTGAATCAACACGCGATCATACATAATGTTCAATATCCATCATTAGATGCACACTGCCGTGTTGAATGCAAGACAGTGTGCAATCTTCAACACCTAACAAATATACTTAATCCCCAACTTCTCAGCCGCATCTGCATCGTCAATGCCAAGAGCATCAGACATGCCGATAGGCAGACTTTGTGAGCGACCAAGCGGAGCCATGATTTTCTTCATCTCTGTTCTGATTGATGAAAAAGTGTCTGCCACCCGCTGGGCAACATCATCTGGGTCAAGCCTGCGGTAGAGCTTGGGATTCTGGCTGGTGATGCCTTTCGGACAAAGCCCAACGTTGCAGATATTACAACGGCCTAACTCGTTGCCAAGACAGCCAGCAGCGGCCTGCATAATGTACTTGCCAATATGCACACCGGACGCGCCAAGCATGATGAGAGCCATACCGTTCTGGGTGACATTACCGTTTTTGCCCACGCCACCAGCAGCAAAGAGCGGAATCTCGTTCTGGCGACCTTGAGCAACCAGATCCAGATAGCACTCACGTAGGTTAGAGGCAATCGGATGACCCGTGGCATCCATAGATACGTTATAGGCCGCGCCTGTGCCGCCGTCGATGCCATCGATCAGCAGACCGCTCGCATAAGGATTGCGCACGAGGTTGTTGAGTACCGACTTGGCCGAAGTGGAGCCGGAAATCTTGGGATAAACCGGCACCCGAAAACCAAAGGCCATAGACAGGGTCTGAATCATCTTCATAACGCTTTCCTCAATCGAGTAGAGCGTCTGATGCACTGGCGGTGAAGGCAGATCAACACCTTCTGGCACACCACGCAGGCGAGCAATCAGCTTGCTAACCTTGAACCACATCAGCAAACCGCCGTCACCAGGCTTCGCGCCTTGGCCGTACTTAATCTCAATTGCTGCCGGATCGCACTGCATTTCTGGAATAGCCCGGATGATTTCATCCCAGCCAAAATAGCCCGAAGCGATTTGCAGGATAATGTATTTGAGGAAAGGACTGCGCAAAACCCAAGGCGGACAGCCGCCCTCGCCGGTAGCCATGACCACCGGAATACCTAAAACTTCGTTGCAATACGCCACACCCTGAAGCAGGCCCAGCCACATATTCGGCGAGAGCGCACCAAAGGACATTGAGCCGATCACAAAGGGGAATATTTCGCGGGTCGGCGGAATCCATTCGCCTGCGGCTTGGCGGCGGAGGAACTCCTCTGGCGGCAAGATACGGCCCAAAATGGTATTGATATTGAACTCATGCCGCCCTGCATCCAGTGCTGGATCGGTGAGCATCGAAATCCGGTCAAAGGCAATGCGATCAAGGATAGTTTTGCCGGGAGCATTACGACGACCGCCACGCTTCCACGCATCACCTTTCTGATCCATGTGGAAACGGGAACGATGCTCATTAGTATTTGGTACTGGACTGATAGCCTCATTCGGGCAAACCGAGGCACACATACCACAACCAATGCACATTTTATCTATATCCGTGTTCTGCCGAATGCCAACAAAATGGCGATAGTCGTTACCACGTTTTTTCTGGAGAATGTCCAGCTTGGGTAAGCGCTGCCGACGATAGGTCAGGTAAATAGCTTGTTTAGGACAGACTGCTGTGCATTGGCCGCAGAGGGTACAGCGATCTTCCCGATGCTGGATGATCCACGGCAGGTCGCTGTAAGTCAGGCTGCTTGGCTGAGTGTAAATTGATCGAACTGAGACCATATCAGGAGTTCCTTTCTATCAGGGGGAATGATAACTGTGTGTTCGCGCATGGGCTGGAAGTCGAGGCTAGGATCGCGGTCTGGTATCAGTGCTTCTACACCGCACATCTCCGAGGCGATTGCCCACGCACCAGGCCGACCGCCGACTGTGGCAGGTCGCAACTTTTTCTGATCCATAACTAAGAGGCAGGATTCGTCTGGCAAAGTGCCAATCACTGCGTTCGGGCCATCAATGATCAATCGACGACAAGCAGTACGCAATCCTTTCAGGAATTCGCCTTGCGGGTGTGCATTCAGCTCTTCAGTCTTCAGCGGCGTGATTATATGCTTGTAACAGGCCAGCGGCAGGTTGAGCTTCTTGGTTACATAATGGAGAATATGGGCAAAAACCTCGGAATCAGACTGATACCCCATGTAACCGGGGATATTTTTGCCAAGCAACCACTCTTTAATTGGCACAAAGGCGGTGTTTTCACCATTGGTCATAGTGGCAATGCCTTGGATAAAGAAGGGATGGCAGGCATACAAATTGATGCCGTAGTTGGTGTTCTGGCGACCTTGGGCCATAACCACCCGTGCCTTGATTCTCCCATCATCCAAACCTAGAGCATTACCAATATCAAGCGGCCAGCCTACTTCCTTGATCATAACTACATCTGGCCAAAGCGAGAAAGCAGTCAAATCGCCGCCATGAGCTTCACCATCCTTGCGCAAAAAAAGGCGAGTCTGCATGAGACGGTCTTCCAGCTCGACTTGGCTGAGGCCCTGCGGTTTTTTATAAACCCGGACAATATACTGAAAGCGGTCTTTGGCCTCGATCAGCTCCGGCTTAACCTTAAAGCAATGGTCATATTCCTGCTCAAAACCGCGCTCATCCATGATTTTATGGAGTCGCTTGGCTGCTGCTTCGGTATGAGCAATACCAGACAGGATAACCTGCTCTTCCTTTTTATATTTGAAATCCTCAAAGCTAACCCCGCGCAGCAGTAGGCCAAGGCCACTGCCGTCATACCCTTCCTGCATGGCCTCCATGCCAGTCAGTACCTCGTAGGGCGAGAAGGGGATATCTGCGGTTTTCAAGGCTAATCGACACATAGATGACTCCCGGAAATTCGATGCTAAATATGCGCAAAGCCGGATGGTTGTTTTTCCGACATAAAAAAGACTTGACAATACAAAAAAAACAACACGCTGTCAAACAGAAAGCGTTGCGAAGCTATATCCTACAAGCAGGTTTACTGGTGAATTCAAGTTCCAAGAGCAACAGTTAAGTAGTTTCCAGAAAATAACTCTTTTGGTGTGTTAAATCCAAGAGATTTTCGAGGTCTGTTGTTGATTTTTTCCATAATAGCATTGATATCCTGTGTGTTCAGCGTGTCGGAGTCGGAGTTATCTCCTTTTGGGAAATATTGCCTTATAAGTCCGTTAGTGTTTTCGTTAAGACCGCGTTGTCAAGCCTTATACGGATGCGTGAAAAAACAGTCCACATGAAGAGCACTTGAAAACTCCTGATGCAAGGCAAACTCCTTGCCGTTCTTTTCTTTGCGGCGTTGATCAGTCAGTTGTTGCGCCTGCTTTGGCCGATAGTTGCGAATGTCGCAATTACGCTGCAATTCTCGACCGATAATTGTTTTATATCAACCAAGCTGCAAGGCTATGGCTGATTTCTGATGTCCTACTTGCTTTAATGTGTAAATCTGGTTACGTTCTGCTTCGGTGAGTTGTGTGTAGTTTTTCATCTGTGCTCCTTTTGCTTGATCGTGAGAATTGAGCCATCATTCTACCACAACTCACTCTTTTCTCTACCCAGCAAAAAGTTGCACTTACAAATTGAATCCAACAACTTTTAAAGCAGCCCCGCCTGCGCACTGAACAATGGATGAACAAAAAAAAACTATAGCCCAAGTCCGGCAGCGTATTGATAAGATTGATGGTGAGCTACTTACTTTGCTGCAAGAGCGTTTTGACTGCGCCAAAAACATCGGTAAGTTAAAAGCAGAATCTGAGTTGCCAACTTGGGATCCGCAGCGAGAACAGGCTATCTATGCTCGTTTACTGGAAGTAAATAGTGACAAACTTCCAGAAGAGTCCCTGCGCAGTATCTTTCATGAGATCATCACTGCCTGCCGTTCTGCTCAGAAAAAGAATGAAGTTGCTTTCTTAGGGCCAGAAGGTACTTTTAGTCACCTTGCTGGGGTGCGGCATTTTGGTTCAGCCGCTCATTACCGACCTGCGGAGACCATCGAGGATGTCTTTAATGAAGTAGAGAAAGGTCGAGTACAGCATGGCGTAGTACCGGTGGAAAACTCGACAGAGGGTTCGGTTTTTTGGACACTGGATTCCTTTATGAAGTACAAGGTGAAAATCTGCGGCGAACTGCAATTGCCTATCCGCAACAACTTGGTGTGCCGTTCTGGTAAAATAGAAGATATTCAGGCTGTCGCCTCCCATCCGCAACCCTTGGCCCAGTGCCGGGAATGGCTGCGCAAGAATCTGCCCGGCATCCCAACCTTGCCAATGTCTTCGACTACTGCGGCCAGCCAAATGGCAGAGGAAAATCCTAATATCGGCGCGATTGTCGGTGATTTGGCTGTAAAGATGTATGCTGTGCAAATTGCAGTACCGGGCATTGAGGATTATCAGGGCAATACTACGCGCTTTTTGGTTATTGGCAACCATTCGCATTCACAGAGTGGTAGCGATAAAACCTCGCTTCTTCTTGGTTTGGCAGACAAACCAGGCTCATTGCAAGAGGTGCTAACCATCCTTTCCGACAAAGGTATCAATTTGGCTAAGATCGAATCCCGACCAATGAAAGCCAAACGCTGGCAATACTTGTTCTTTATGGATCTGGTTGGCCATATCGAAGATCAGATCATTCAGGAAGGCTGCGAAGCAGTTAAAAAGGTCTGTTCCTATTACGAATGGCTTGGCTCTTATCCTAAAGCTGCTGATCCTGAAACCGAAATCTAAAGCATGGCTGACCTGCTCACTTGCCGAAATCTTGGCAAATCTTTTGGCGCGCAATCGCTCTTTTCTTCGGTCAATCTGTCCCTTGCCGAAGGCGACCGTATCGGCTTGATCGGGCCGAATGGCTCTGGCAAATCCACCTTGCTGAAAATTCTCGGTGGCCTGACTGAACCGGACAGCGGCGAACTCTTCCGCCAGAAGCACGTCCGCACCAGCTACCTAGCTCAAGAAGATGTCTTCGACGAAGAGCAGAGCTGTGCGGAGAATCTTACCGCTGCCTTAGCTGATTTGCATTTAGAGCCAGTTGAGGAGCATAGCCGGGTGCAGTCTCTTCTCAGCCGGGCTGAATTTGCTGATCCTAATAGCCCGGTGCGCCTGCTCTCTGGCGGCTGGCGTAAACGGCTGGCGATCTGTCGCGCTTTGATTGTTCGCCCAGATCTTCTGCTGATGGATGAGCCAACCAACCATCTCGATTTGGAAGGGATTCTTTGGCTGGAAAAAATGATCAACACCTCTCTTGCAGAAAGTCCTGCTGCTTTTTTGATAATCAGCCATGACCGTCGTTTTCTCGAAAATACGGTGAGCCGAGTGGTAGAGCTGTCTGCTGTTTATCCTGAAGGAACTTTACAAGTTAAGGGCAATTATTCAACCTTTTTGGAAAAACGGGATTTGTTTCTTGAACAGCAGCTAGTAGAGGAAGAACGGCTGGCTAACAAGGTACGGCGGGAAAATGAATGGCTCAGTCGTGGACCAAAGGCGCGGGCAACTAAGGCCAAAGCCCGCAAAGATGCCGCTTATCAACTTCAGGATGATCTAGTTGAGCTAAAGGGTCGCAACCGGGCCAACGGTAAGGTGGATATTGCCTTTGCTGCCACGGAGCGGAAGACAAAAAAGCTGCTCGTGGCGAGTGGTATCAGTAAAGGTTTTGCCGGACGGACCCTGTTTAGCAATCTTGACTTGACCCTGTCACCCGGTATGCGCCTTGGCTTGTTGGGACGAAATGGCTGCGGCAAATCCACCCTGATGCAGCTCCTTGCTACTGCAACCAGCGCGGATGCTTGCAGGCCGGACAGCGGCACGATCACGGCAGCGGACAATCTCCGCATAGTCAGCTTTGATCAGCGCAGGCAGCAGCTTGATCAAGAGCAAACTCTGCGTCGTGCTCTAGCCCCAGATGGTGACTCGGTCATTTATCAAGAAAGATCACTCCACGTAGTTTCTTGGGCTAAACGTTTTCTCTTTCGTCCAGACCAGCTTGAAACGCCAGTAGCGCGGCTTTCTGGTGGCGAGCAGGCTCGTATTCTTATCGCTGCTCTGATGCGTCAGCCTGCGGATGTGCTGCTCTTGGACGAGCCAACCAATGACCTTGACATTCCCTCATTGGACGTGCTCGAAGAAAGTTTGAGCGAATTTCCCGGCGCATTAGTCTTAGTCACCCATGATCGTTTCATGCTTGACCGCATCTGCGACCAAGTGCTGGGCTTTGACGGCAAAGGCAAGGCCACCTTTTTTGCTGATTACGAGCAGTGGCTGCGAGCCTTAGCTGAAACTGAAACTCCAGTAATGGTGAAGAAAACGAGCCAAGCACCTGCATTGGAAAAAAAGAAAACAGCAAAAAAACTTTCCTATCTTGATCAGCGAGAGTATGATCAAATGGAAGAAAATATTCTCGTTGCTGAATCTCGTCAGGAAGAGCTAGAGGCACGGATGCACGAGCCAGAGTTTGTAGCAGATCCGGCCAAATTAGCAGAATGCTGGGAAGAGCTGGAAGCAGCCCAGCAAGAAGTGGCTCGTCTCTATCGCCGTTGGGAAGAATTAGAACAGCTAAAAAATGACGAGTGAGCAGCAGTCGCTTTGCCCTGCCTGTGGTGGAAGTGGTCAGCTTAATTCTTTCAAAGGCGAAAGTCGCTTCTTGCTCACGGAAGAGGAATGCCCGCTTTGTTGTGGTACCGGCTTGGTCTTGAAAGAGGAACAGCAGGACAAAGAGCGAAATGATCTGCAAGACAAACCTTGACTCAGGAGGCAGGATGACTGCGGCAAAAAACGGCGATTGTGTGAAGGTGCATTACACAGGACTTTTAGAGGATGGGAGCACCTTTGATTCCTCGCGGGAAGTAGAACCGCTGGAATTCACTCTTGGCAGTGGCCAGGTGATCGCCGGATTTGATGAGGCCGTAGTTGGCATGAAGCTAGGCGAGCAGAAAAATGTCACTGTTCCAGCTCATAAGGCTTATGGAGCGCGACATGAAGAGATGGTTATCACTGTGCCTCGTGCCCAATTTCCCGCGCATATCATCCCAGAAATCGGGCAGCAAATCCAGCTTGCCGGGCCGAACAACCAGCCAATTTTAGTCAGGGTGGTTAGCATCGCTGAGGATAGCGTCCAGTTAGATGCGAATCCACCTTTGGCTGGTTGCAACCTTACTTTTGACCTTGAGCTGGTTGCTATCGTTGAATGAACAACGATAACCAATTTTTCTTCGTCCAGCTTGCCGACAACACCGCAGAGTGCTATGATCAAATAGACCGTAGTAAATCAGATGGATTTTTTCTGAGTGGCCGTTAGCATGTTTCTTGATAAAAAAATTGGCGTGGTTATTCCTGCCCACAATGAGGAAAGGCTGGTCAGCAAAGTCATTGCCACCATGCCAGATTTTGTAGATCATATCATTGTGGTAGATGACATGAGTCAAGATAGCACGGCCACCGTAGTGCGCAAGCTATCTGGGGCTAATCCAAAAGTCATCTTGATTTCTCATGAGCAAAACCAAGGTGTTGGAGCGGCCATCGCTACTGGCTATAAATGGGCACGGGATCATCAGGTGGATGTAACCGCAGTCATGGCGGCGGATTTTCAGATGGATCCAGCTGATCTGTCTCGAATTATCCAACCTGTCTGTTTGGGCGTGTGTGATTATACTAAAGGCAACCGGCTCTTTCGAGGCGAGTCATGGGGGATGATTCCCAAACACCGTTACATTGGCAATTCCTTCCTTTCGCTCTTTACCAAAATTGCCTCCGGCTACTGGCATGTGTCAGACTCACAGAGCGGTTACACTGCTATCAACCTACAGGCTCTACGTGCTATTGATCTGGATGCGATTTATCCCCGTTATGGAATGCCTAATGACCTGCTGATTAGTTTGAATATTGCCAATTTTCGAGTGCGTGATATTTCTATCCGTCCTGTGTACAATGTGGGAGAAGTTTCTGGCATCCGGTTAAAGAAGGTGATTTTCACCATTCCTTGGATTTTAGTAAAAGGTTTTACAAGACGGATGGTGCAGAAATATATAATTAGAGACTTTCATCCGCTGATTTTCTTTTATTTTTTCGGATTAGTGTTCTTTATTTTTACGGCGATTTTAACTTTCCGGGCTGTTATCTATCTTGGTATAGACGGAAAACTGCCACCTATCAATACCCTCGCAGCGATGTTCTCCTTCATGAGTTCCAGTATCTTCACCTTGTTTGCGATGTGGTTTGATATGGAATATAATAAGGATTTGAAGTGATAGGGCTATTTTTTGTTGATGCCGTTGAGTTTTTTGACAGATGAAATTTACTGTCAAAAAAATAAGCACAAAATTGATAACGTTTTGTTGGAAGAGCGTATTTCATCAAGAACCTTCTTTCGGAGCAATACGGCAGGCTGAGAAATTTTTTCTCTTCGGGACAGGCATGATGGCTGCAAGATTTTTGTCCGTTGTCGCCCAAGTCATCATGGGCCGGAAATTTGGGCCGGAAATTTATGGGCAGATCACCATGATTTTGCTCATATCAAGTTATTTTGCCATGCCAATAGTCAATGGCTGGGGTTTAGTTTTTACCAAGATTGCTGTAAAAGAAACCGATACCAGCAGAAAACAACAAGCCCTCAAGTCCTTGCTGTTTGTTGTCTCCGCTTGCTGTGTCCTGACTATGTTTTTCCTTTTCGTTCTGCAAACTTCTCTTGCTGATTTGCTGGATATCGACAGAAGGATGATGCGGCTGTCAATGATTATGACCGGTTGCTACGCTTGGTGGATATTAACCAAACAAATCGCGCAGGGATTTCAGAATTGGCGCATTTATATTCTGATTGAAAATATCTGGGCAGCTATTATTTTGGCAGGTCTTTTGATGCTAGCGTTGCAGGAAAATTTTAATCTTGTTACGGTTAGCTGGGTCTTTTTTGTAGGGTATATTCTCGCTGGTCTTGTTCTTGTTAAAAGTATCTGGCAGTCGTTTTTTGTTAAAATTGATAGAAATTATCTCAAGGATATTATTTCACATGGTTGGGTTCTGCTGCTGAATGGTCTTGTGGGAGTGGCAACCTTCAGCATTGACCGTGTGCTTATCAATAAAAGTCTTGGTGCAGAAGATGTAGGAATTTATCAAGCTCATTTTCTTTCGACTTACGGGATTATCAGCGCATTCATGACTATCTTGCTAACCTACATATTTCCTCTGTTTTGCCAAGAGAAAAATAACGACATTCGTGCTGTTATCGGAAAACTGAACAAAGTTCAATATCCTATCACAATAGTTGTTTCCGTGCTTATAGGCGGCACGGTGTTGTGGATGTATTCGTTTCCCGTCTCGCTCACTCTCTTTGGCAGTCTATGTTTATTTAATGCGGTTCAGTTTCATGTTCAGATTAAGACTTGGTATCTTGCCAGCAAGGGGGCCAGTGAGAGTAGAATAACTTTGCAATCTCAGCTATTTTTTCTAATCATCAATGTTGCTGTGCTGCTTATATTAGTTCGGCATATTGGTATAGTTGCCGGTGGAATATCTTTGCTGATCGCTGCATGTTCCTCTCTTGCCTACTTAATTAAATCAGAAAAAACAATCCTCCATGAAAGAACTGTTTGATAATTACTACAAAGAATCCTTTTCACAGAGCGAGAGTCAACGTCTTGATTTAAAAACTTTTGAGTTGGCAGCGAGAAAGTTTAAATGGAACTATCAGCGTTTTTTTGCTAACCTGCCAAAGGATGCAAAAATACTTGACTTCGGATGTGGGGTCGGGCAGTTTCTTTTTTATTTACAAAGAGAAGGTTTTCAGAATATTTCTGGAATTGATATTTCAAAATCACAGATCGAATTTGCCTTACAGATGCAGCCAAAGGTTGAGTTCAGTCATGTTTCAAACTCTGTTGATTTCCTTCAGCGACATCCAGAACAATATGATGTTATTACAATGAACGATGTGCTGGAGCATATTGATCTGGAACAGATGATACCTCTTTTGCAAGCTCTGTATAAATCACTTAGGCCGGGTGGATTGATTGTGATCAAAACGATTAATTCCGCATATCCTCTAAGTAATGCATCACGATATCTTGACTTGACGCACACAGTATCTTTCCATGAAAAATCATTAACTCAATTGCTGCGACACGTAGGATATAAAAATATATCCTGTTATCAGGAGGAAATAGGTATTTACAATCCTCTATTTGCCTTCAAAAAACTTGCAGTTATTTTTGTACGACTGCTGGTTAAAATATTAATTTATTTTACCGAATCAGATTGGCCTGAAATTATTTCTGTTAATTTAATTGCATATGGAAGAAAAGAAACAAATTAGAAATGAGTTCACCGCTAAAAATCGCCGCAGTAACAGGCGGAATCAATGAACCTTCAGCAAGGTTTCGTGTTCGTCAATACATTCGAGGTCTTGAGCAACATAACATTAAGGTAACAGAAAAAATTCCATTCATCGGCAAGTCAGGGGCTTACTGGTATCATAAATATTCCCTTCCAATCCAGCTACTGCCTCAACTATGCACTGCTGGATCAAGAATAGCATCACGTATTCCAGCAATCATTGAGAGCTATAAATCAGATATTACTTGGATACAAAGAGAGTTTCTAACGGCATTTTCCACTACAGAATGGTTGACCAAAAAACCAAGAATTTTTGACGTGGATGACGCAATATGGCTGCGTCTCAAGTTTACATCAGGATTTGCCAAGAGAATTGTTCGCAAAATGGACGGAGTTATCTGCGGCAACAATTGGATAGCGGATTATTTTTCAAATTGTAATGTTCCGACATGGGTTATTCCAACAGGTGTTGACACAGAAAAATGGAAGCCTTCTCTGTCCGTTCGAGATGAAACTTTTTATTTAGGATGGACAGGTACATCAGGAAACTATCCGTATCTCTACAACATAGAGAAATCGTTAATTACATTTTTCAATAAAGTTCCTTCAGCAAAGTTATTGATTGTTTCAGATCGAAAGCCATGTTTTTCTTGCTTGCACCAAAATAATATTCATTTTTTACCTTGGTCTAAAGAAATAGAAATTCAAGCAGTACAGCAAATGAATGTTGGTTTAATGCCATTAGGAACTAACGATTGGGAAAAAGGAAAATGCGCATTTAAAATGCTTCTTTATATGGCGACCGGAATACCTGTTGTTGTTTCACCAGTTGGTATGAACAAAGAAGTGCTAAAAAAAGGTGAAATTGGTTTTGGCCCTGCAAACAATTCAGAATGGGTCGATGCGTTTGTCACGCTCTATGAAAATTCAACTTTGCGAAATCAAATGGGTATTGCAGGAAGACGAACTGTTGAGAATTACTATTCGGTGAATAAAATAATTCCTCAACTCGCAGATATTTTTTATAAAATAGCATAATAACCAAGAATCATTGTACAACACATTTGACAAATTCCTCATCCCAATCAAACCGCAGCCTATACGCTGCCTCCTCCTGCTCACGGACAACCTCACGTAGTTGCTCATCCGGTTCACCAACGAAAAATTCTATTCGTTCCTTCCAGCCCACCGTATCACCGAGAGTCACCAAGCATTTTCCCGGCAATATCTCCCTATGTTCAGGAATATCGCTGGCCAGCACGGGAATTCCGTATCCCAGTGCCTCCAGCACAGCATTTGGTGCTCCTTCATGCAGTGAAGGCATCAGTAGCAAATCAATCTCTGGCCAAATATGTTCTGATGGAATCCAACCCATGAAATGAACTCGATCTGTTAGTTTTTCCTGCCGTACCCGTTCCCGCAGCAACTGCTCATCTGGGCCAGCGCCATAGAGATATAATTGCGCCTGTTCCGCTGCTATTTCCTTAAAAACATCCAAAAGAAACCGCTGATTTTTCCTTGGTTCCAGCACACCGACACAGGCGGCCCGCAAAGGGAGATGAATATAGGAGTTACGCAGTTGCATAAAGATCGATAGGCTCAAGGGTATAAATCGGCTTGGCCAAATAAGCTCTGACGGCATCGCGGACAATTGAAATTTTAGCATCAAACCAAGAAATACCTTTGACGAAA
>JAPEVH010000034.1 GCA_026645415.1 Candidatus Electronema sp. | reverse complement strand
AGAGATTAGGGCAGATGGTGCCGCAAACCGAAGCAGGAAACGGTGTATAACGAAGCAGCATCTCATAGGCTTCTTCATTCCTGCCCTCGCGAATCAAGCGCAGCCGGTCAATGGTCGGAATGTGCATGGGGCAGTAATAAGTACAAGGCGCGGCAGAGTCGCGATTAACCCACCAAGGCCGGCGGCGGCGCAGCTCGCCAGTTTCGATCACTCCGATCACCGAACGATCCAAGTTCGGGGCCAAGTCGCGCAGAGGATCGCCGCCACCAAAGCCAGCACTCCAAACACGCTTGGCGAACTCGGACATTGGCATTGGGCCAGAGAACATGAGAGCGCGCTCCTGCGGACTGACTGCCGTGAGCAGATTCCATTCCTCACGTTTACTCAGAGGTTCGAGCAGTTCAGGGCGACAGATGGCGTTGAGATATTCTGGCAGCCGTTCGATCAGCCATTGCCATTCCTCGTCGCTCGGCTGGGTTAATTTGGCATTGGTACGCGCATAGCTGTCATCAATCTTGCCCCGGAAATAGACCTTACCGCCGAGCTACTTCTGCTTTTCAGATTGAAGAAAACGAGCTTCCATTTGTGACAGATGCTGCTCTGCTGCTTCGACAGAGAATTTTTTGAGATAATTGGCACGTCCGAGACTGCTGACAATGAACCGCTCTGTCTTTTTCTTTTGCCCTGCATCGAAACTGTCAAACTTTGCGAGTAAATATCGGCTTATTTTCAGATACATGTGCACAGATAACTGCGGGTCGTCGCTATGTGTCCAAGCATAACCAAAAGCGGTTAAATCGTCACCTTCGAGCACTCTGTTTGACAAAGCAGGAACAGCTTCATTTAATAAGCCGGATTCCACTAATACTTGAATTCCTATCATGTTGAGCCGTTTATCTCCATCGGCAACAGCAAGACGTGCAACTTCAATTCTTGACTCTAAGGATAGTTTTTCGAGGTAATCAGACAGATCATCTAAATCTCCTTTGCTGACTATACTCCTAATATCCGTCAATTTCGCAGGTTCACTGGTAGCTGCGCAGCCTGTTGTCAAAAAAAGGAGCATAAAGAAAATTGACGGAATAGTTTTGGCTAAAACTCTCGTCATCTTTTCAAAAAGGATTGATGTATTTGTCAAGACCCGGATGATTACTTTCCGATTTTTTAAACAAGTCAGGATGAGTTTTCCTCCACTTGCGGACCGTGTCTCTGCTGATGCCATATTTCACTGCCAGTTTCCGTTCAGAAAGTTCAGATTGCTGAATTTCTCGACGGATTGCAGGTGTCGTCCGCGCTCTTTTATGTAGTGTGATGTTCATGATGACAAACCCGGCTGTTCTTGTTCTGACAATATCTTGCTGATCCGTTCCCAAGCTCGAAACAACGGCCAGCTCCTTTTTGGTATATTATCATACGGGGCTTGACAGATAGAGCAAGTCTGGCCGATTCTGTCGAAGTTGCGCGCCCGCTACGGCGTGTTTTCAGTGCTTGGTAATCATGATCATTGGGCAGACACAGAACGTTCGCTCTATTGGCTCGAACGAAGCGGCCAGAATCTCCGCCATCAATGCAAAGCAATTACCAAGGGTAAAGAGCGGATTCTTCTCGGTGGTGCAGGCGATTATTGGCATGACAAACTGAATATCGACCAAACTTTTGCCAGTTCAGATGAACATGAATGCAGAATTCTCCTGTCGCACAATCCTGATTCTGTTGATACCCACTTTAAAACGCCGTTGTCGCTCGTTTTGAGCGGCCATACGCACGGCGGGCAAGTGGTACTGCCTTTCTTTGGTCCGCCAATTCTACCTGTACAGAACAAAAAATATAGCAGTGGTCTGCTTAGGACAGAAAAGACAAAACTCTTCATCAGCCGGGGCATTGGCTGGACTCTATATCCGGTACGTTTTAACTGTTATCCAGAAATCGCGGTGCTGGAGTTGGTTAACCCAGCCATGATCGCTTAAGGAGCTTTACTATGCTGACGACACCGTATCAAGACACATTTTTACTCTTTCGGCCCTTCCTCTACAGCATCCGCAACCGCTTTTTCCGAGGCCGCCATATCACCCTGCGTTCAGCCACTGTTCTTGGCTTTGGTGCGGTACTTTTTATTGCCCTCTACCTAGTGAGTCTGCGGGTAATCGGCTATTTCCACAGTCAGAGCGAGTTAGGTATTATTCTCAGTCTGAAGATTTTTCAGATGGCATGGGTAATTATGTTTGCCATGCTAATTTTCTCGTGCATGGTTTCAGCGGTTTCTTCGCTCTATCTCTCCTCAGACAATGAAATTTTATGCAGTGCGCCAATCCAAGAGGAACAGCTTTTCCGTATGCGTTTTCTGACCTCTTTTCTCTACACTTCGTGGATGATGCTCATCTTTTCCCTACCAATCTTTGGAGCCTATGGCACGGTGTTCAAGGTTAACTGGATTTACCACCCGCTCATGGCCTTAGCAGTTCTGAGCACAGCCCTGACCGCCAGTGGTCTTGGTCTTGGCTTAACTATTCTCTTGGTTAGACTGTTTCCGGCTAAACAAACCAAAGATATTGTCCTCTATCTTTCGCTGCTTTTCGCTATCTTGCTTTATCTGATCATTCGCCTACTAAAACCAGAAAACCTTGCCGATCCAGATAAATTTCCAGATTTTATTGATTATCTTGCCAGTATGCAAACACCTGGCTTTGCTTTGCTTCCACCTTCTTGGGCTAATTTACTGCTTGGTGGCTATCTGCAAGACCAGACTATTGACTGGCTGGCGTTAGGCTTACTTCTCCTTACCCCATTGGCAATCTATTGGGCTGGAGAATGGCTGATGACTCGCTTCTTCTACAACGGCTTTAGCAAGGCACAGGAGTCCTTTGGTGGCCATTTGACCTTTGGTGGTGGTGCGTATCACCCTTCGCCTCTGCGTCGTATCTTTCACAAAGAAGCAAAGCTCTTTCTCCGTGATTCCTCTGAATGGTCACAGCTCTTTTTGGTAGGTGCCTTGATGGTGGTTTATCTGTACAACTTCAAGGTGCTGCCGTTAGATCGAGCACCTATGCCAACTGAGTATCTTGTCAATCTACTCTCCTTTGCTAATATCGGCTTGGCTGGTTTTCTTGCCACATCCTTAGCGGCTCGTTTTGTTTATCCCTCTATTGGTGCGGAAGGACCAGCCTTTTCTGCTATCCGTTCTTCGCCTCTGCCTTTGCCAAAATATCTCCTTTGCAAATATTTTTTCTACTGTATCCCTTTTACCGCAGTTACCCTTTTCCTCATCATTGCCTCTAATGCCCTGCTCCAGATCACTGGGCCAATGTGGTGGGTCTCTGTTGGGGTTAGTTTAGTGATTACTTGGAGTGCCCTTGGCCTAGCTCTTGGCTTTGGAGCAATTTACGCTGATTTTAAGATCGAAAGCCGAACTGCGGTGCAAGGTAGCTTTGGCATGATGCTCTTTATGTTTATCTGCTTGGCAATGGAACTCTTGATGCTCATTCTTGGTTTCTGGGGTAATTACCGCCTGCTTCGTTTCTGGCTACGCGGCCATGAAATCGATCCTCTTGGGGTACTACTCTCTCTGAGCACTTTAGCGGCCATTGCCCTCATTGGCGGCCTTGCCTCTTTTTTCTGTCTGAAAAAAGGTCTCAGTGCATTAGAGGAATAAACACTGCCACCCGGTGCTGTTTGCCGGGCAGCAGCACCTTGCTCTGCACTCCCTCCAATAAGGAAATGATAAGTTTTCAGCAGAATTGCTTTGCAAATCTGGCGTTTTTCTATAACAATTATTTTTTTGGCTGAACAGCCCGCTGCTATAGCACAGGCTTTTTGTTCTGCCTGTTTTCTGAATATTGCGATTTTTCCATCATGAACAAGCACTTGTTGGCATTGCAGGACATTAGCCCTACCCAGCTCCGCGCACTTCTTAACCGGGCAGCGGTATTGAAACAAGAGACAGCATCTGGCATTCGTCATCAGCAACTTGCCGGAAAAAGTATTTGTATGCTGTTTGAAAAACCTTCCACCCGGACGCGTGTTTCTTTTGAGTCCGCTATGTACGGCATGGGTGGACAAGTAATCTTTATGCAAGCGCGGGAGACCCAACTTGATCGGGGCGAGCCGCTCAAAGATACGGCTAGGGTACTCTGTCGCTATGCTGATGCTTTGGTAGTGCGCACGTATGGGCAGCAGGTTGTCGAAGAACTGGCCCGTTACTCAGAAGTACCAGTCATTAATGCGCTTACGGATTTGCATCACCCCTGTCAGATCCTTAGCGACCTGATGACGGTAATTGAGAAGAAAGGCGCACCAGAGCAACTCAAGATTGTTTGGCTGGGTGATGGCAATAATATGGCCAACTCATGGATTCAGGCTGCTGCTGTTCTTGGCTTTCCCTTGACTCTTGCCTGCCCAGAAGGTTACAAGCCTGATGCGGCGATTCTCGAATCGGCCTGCAAAATTGCAACTCAGCCCATCACTGTTCTCCAAGATCCTCTTGCAGCAATGCAGGATGCAGATGTGGTTAATATTGATGTCTGGACTTCAATGGGCAAGGAGAAAGAGAAAGAAGAACGGCTGGCTATTTTCCGGCCCTATCAGCTTAACGCTGACTTGCTGGCCAAGGCTGCCAAGGATGCAGTTGTTCTCCATTGTCTGCCTGCACACAGAGATGAAGAAATCACGGAGGAGGTGCTAGAAGGGCCACAGAGTGTGGTTTTTGATCAGTCTGAAAACAAAATGCACATGCACAAGGCGATCTTGGAGATGCTGATCAACGATACGTTCTAAGCGCAGTCCATCTCTCAAAAAAACGAGGGCCTTCCGGCAACGAAGGCTTTATTTATTTTTACTGTCATATAAAATCATGAATGCAAATAAAATTGTGCTTGCCTATTCCGGCGGGCTGGACACCTCAGTCATTCTTAAATGGCTGGCCGAGGAATATCAGTGCCCAGTAGTCGCCTATGCGGCAGACGTGGGCCAGCATGAGGATTGGGATGCAGTACGGGCCAAGGGTTTGGCCACTGGTGCAGAAAAGGTAATTATTTCAGATTTACGAGAAGAATTTGTCTGTGACTACATTTTTCCAGCTTTCCGGGCCAATGCGATTTATGAAGGATCGTATCTTTTAGGCACCTCGCTGGCCCGACCCTTGATCGCCAAGGAGCAGGTGCGTATCGCCGAGCAGGAGGGCGCGGATGCGGTCAGTCACGGTGCGACCGGCAAAGGTAATGATCAGGTGCGCTTTGAGCTGACCTATCTGGCCCTGAATCCCAAGCTGCAAATCATTGCCCCGTGGCGAATTTGGACGCTTAACTCCCGCACTAAGCTGATGGAATTTGCTGAAAAACACGGCATTCCCGTGCCAACCACCAAGAAGAGTCCTTACAGCTCAGACGAGAATCTGCTCCATATCAGTTTTGAGGGTGGCATTCTTGAAGATCCGTGGAACGAGCCAGAAGAATCAATGTTCAAGCTCTCGGTTTCGCCGGAAAATGCACCTAACCAGCCGACTTATATTGAAATGGACTTTGAGCAAGGCAGTCCGGTGGCCATCGACGGCAAGCGACTGAGTCCGGTCGAGCTGTTGAGCAAACTTAACAAGCTGGGCGGCGAAAACGGCATTGGCCGACTGGATATGGTGGAAAATCGCTTTGTTGGCATCAAGTCACGCGGTGTCTATGAAACTCCCGGCGGCACTATTCTCCGAGCCGCACATCGCGATCTGGAAACCATCACCCTTGACCGGGAAGTGCTACGCTTGCGCGACAGCTTAGTGCCAGAATATTCCAAGCTGATTTACAACGGCTTTTGGTTCTCACCGGAACGACTACTCCTTCAGCAGATCATGGATGAAAGCCAGAAACCAGTGAATGGCACGGTGCGGCTGAAGCTCTACAAAGGCAACTGCATTCCTGTAGGGCGCAAGTCGGCCAACTCGCTCTATTCTGAGGCCCATGCCACTTTCGAGGCCGATCAGGTCTATAATCAGGCTGATGCAGGCGGCTTTATCCGTCTCAACGCCATGCGCCTTCAGATTCAGGCCCTAAACCGGAAATAAGCAATGGCAGACCTGACGTGTAGCCCGGAGCGTAAATGCTCCGGCAAACTCTGGGGAGGCCGATTTGCCGAGCAGACTGCCGCCTCAGTAGAAAGTTTCAGCGAGTCCATCAGCTATGACTGGCGGCTCTATCGGCATGATATTATAGGTTCCAAGGCCCATGCCAAGATGCTGGCCAAACAGGGCCTAATCAACGAGGCAGAGCGGGATGCTATTCTTGCGGGTCTGAGCGAGATCGAGGCAGAGATTCGTGATGGACGCTTTCAGTTCCGCATTGAGCTGGAAGATATTCACATGAATATCGAACAGGCACTGACCGACAAGATTGGCGCGGCAGGGGCAAAGCTACACACGGCCCGCAGCCGTAACGATCAAGTGGCCTTAGATATCCGCCTTTACCTGCGTGATGAGGCCGCTTGCCTAGATACGCTACTGACCGATGTACAGCGCGGCTTTGTCCGGCAAGCGCGGGCCAATTTTGGCGCAATCATGCCGGGCTACACCCACATGCAGCGAGCGCAGCCAGTCCTGCTTTCCCATCATCTCTTGGCATACATGGAGATGTTTGGCAGAGACCGGGAGCGGTTGGCTGACGGCCTGAAGCGGCTCAATATTCTGCCGCTTGGTTCAGCAGCCTTGGCTGGCACTGGCCTGCCCATTGATCGGGAATTTGTCGCTCAAGAGCTGGGCTTTCCAGCAGTCTCGGCCAACTCAATGGACAGCACGGCTGACCGCGACTTTGCCTTGGAGTTCCTTTTCTGTCTGAGCCTCATTCAGTTACATCTCAGTCGGATGGCAGAGGAATTTGTTCTTTGGTCATCCAAAGAGTTCGGCTTCCTCAAGATCGGCGACCAATACTGCACTGGCTCCTCGATCATGCCGCAGAAGAAGAATCCAGACCTTCCTGAGCTAATCCGGGGCAAGAGCGGTCGAGTGGTGGGTTCGCTCATGTCGCTGCTGATGACCATGAAGGGTCTGCCTATGACCTACAACCGGGACATGCAGGAGGATAAGGAGCAGCTTTTTGACGCGCTCGACACGGTCAAGGCCAGCCTGAGCATCACTGCCGAACTGTTGGCTCATAGCAGCTTTGATTGCGCCAAGATGCAAGCGGCCACGCATGGCGGCTTCATGACCGCAACCGATCTAGCGGATTACTTGGTTAAAAAGAATCTTCCTTTCCGGCAGGCACACCGGGTCGTCGGTGAGATCGTTGCCTTATGCCAAGAGCGTGAAATTGAGTTGGATGAGCTGCGTTTAGACGAGTTGCGCCGCTTCTCGGACTTGATTGACGAGGATGTCTTTGCAGTCCTTTCTGTGGAAGGCTCGGTGAACAGCCGAATTTCCACTGGTGGCACCGCTGGGGTCAAGGTGGCTAAGGCTCTGGCGCGTGCAGAACAACAACTGGGGATAGCATAATGAAAACAATGATGCAGGCTTTCTTTCTGTTCTGCGGTTGGGCAACAATGTTGCTCTTGGGCGGCTGCGGCTATAAGACCCTGCCCGTAGCTCCGCAGGCCACTACACCCCGGCCGATTATTGATCTCAGCTACGAGCTGACTGGAGAAGGAGCCATTCTCCACTGGACCTATCCAAAAGAAACTGTGACTGGCGAGGATTTGCAGGAAATTGACTCGTTCAAGCTCTATCGGGCGGAACAGCCAGCGGATGAATACTGCGAAACCTGTCCCATTCCCTTTGGCAATCCAATCAGTCTGCCCGGCGGGTTATTGCCAGAAAAAGGGAGCAGATTGGGAAGCAAGGAGATCGCTTCGCTGCAACCAGGCCGGATGTATTTCTTCATGCTCCGTAGTCGCAGTGGTTGGTTGGCTGAGTCAGATGATTCCAATGTGGTTTCCTTCACGTGGCAAACTCCGCCTGCCGCACCAACTGGGCTGACTGCTGAAGCCGGAGACGGCCAGATCAGTTTACGTTGGCAGCCAGTAAATACCCGTTTTGATGGCAGTCCACTGCGCCAGCCAGTCAAATACCAGCTTAGTCGCAGCACCGACAATGGGCCGTTCGCCCAGATCGGCGGCCAGCTCATGAGTCCTGCTTATACAGATCGGGAAGCAAAAAATGGCCGCAAATATGCCTATAAAGTGCAGGCACTTGTCGGCTCTGTAGGTGGTGGTTTCAGTTTAACGATTGAGGCCGGTGCCGTGGATCGCACCCCACCAAAAGCACCCAGCAATATCAAGGCTGTTCGCACCGCTTCCTCAATCAAAGTCTATTGGGATCGAGGCCAAGAAAAGGATTTGGCAGGGTATCGAATTTACCGTCGCCTTGGCGATGCAGCACCTGAACTGCTTGGTAAGGTATTAGAACCCTACAATCTGTTTGAAGACAAGAACCCACCGGACAAGAGAAGCAAGGCTTGGTACTCGGTGAGCAGCTTTGATCAAAGCAGTCCACCCAATGAAAGTCAGCGGTCTCCAGAGGCCAGCCTGAGATAGTAAAAAACGCCGCTGCTTACCTCCCTGATAAGCGGCGGCTTCCTTTTTTCAAGCAAGTAATCATGAACCATTTTACCTATAGAAACGGCGAACTCTGCTGCGAGGATGTACGCATTCAGGAGATTGCCGCCCAAGTTGGCACTCCGTTTTATTTGTACAGCTCAGCCACGTTGAAACGGCATTTCACTGCCTTTGAATCCGGCTTTGAGGGCATGGCTCATCAGACCTGCTTTGCGGTTAAGGCTTGTTCCAACCTAACGATTCTAAATACTTTTGCCAAACTCGGTGGCGGGGCAGACATCGTCTCTGGTGGCGAGTTGTTCCGAGCTTTGAAGGCGGGCATTGATCCCAAAAAGGTTATCTATTCTGGTGTGGGCAAGACCCGCAAAGAGCTGCGTGAGGCTTTAGCAGCAGACATCCTGATGTTCAATGTTGAGTCACCGCAGGAGCTGGACCGGCTCAATGAAGTTGCCGCAGAGATGAACAGCATTGCCCGGATTGCCTTCCGCATTAACCCGGATGTTGACCCAAAAACTCATGCCTACATTTCTACCGGTCTTGCCAAAAATAAGTTCGGTATTCCGGTTACTGAGGCTTTGCAGGAATATCTGCGGGCCAAGGCCATGCCGAATATCGAGATTGTTGGTGTGAGCTGTCATATTGGCTCTCAGCTCACTCAGATTGAGCCGTTCATTGAGGCGTTGCGCAAGGTTAAAGGATTCATCGCCAAGCTAGAGCAGGCAGGTATTAAGATCAAGTATCTTGATATGGGCGGCGGCATTGGTATTCCTTATGATGGTGAACAGCCACCTCATCCCATTGACTATGCTACAGCAGTGCGAGCTGAGTTGGCCGGGCTGGACTGTACCTTGATTCTGGAGCCAGGCCGGGTGCTGGTCGGCAACGCAGGAGTGCTGGTCACAGAGGTGCAGTACACCAAAGCTAACCGGGGCGGTGACAAAGAAAAACACTTTATCATTGTTGATGCGGCAATGAATGACTTGGCTCGTCCTTCGCTTTATGGTGCGTATCACGAAATCTTACCAGTGCAGGAGCCAGCACAAGACGGAGCTGAACAAGAAGCAGATGTAGTCGGGCCGATCTGTGAGACTGGTGATTTCCTTGCTAAAGACCGTCTGATGCCAAGCGTGCGGCCCGGCGAGCTGCTGGCTGTGATGAGTAGCGGTGCTTATGGCTTTTCCATGTCTTCAACTTACAATTCCCGGCCCAAAGTCGCCGAGGTACTGGTCAGCGGAGAACGCTTTCAGGTCATCCGCCAGCGGGAAAACTATGATGACCTCGTGCGCGGCGAGATTATAAGCGATTTAGAATAGAAAGAGTTGGTTGTGGCATTGCCCTCTGCTAGGGCAATGCTGTTTATTTTTCAAGCTACATTAGGAGGTAAAGTATGACGACAACCCCTTGGCAACCTGTGACCTTAACCGCTGCCCTTTTGGCTGCAATCTGTCTACCTATGGCTGCTCAAGCCTCAAACTTATCGCTGCTCATAGCTGGGCCGCTGGCATCCAAAGGTCAGTCTACTCCAACGTCTTCGTTGACCTATCCCATTGCGGATACGAATCAGAGCACCTGCTACAATGACATGCCCATGACAACCTGCCCGGCGGCAAACACAGATTTTTACGGACAGGATGCCCAGTACAACGGCAATACACCCAGCTATGCTGACAACAACGGCGACGGCACTGTCACTGACAATGTGACCGGCCTGATGTGGCAGCAGGATCCGGGCACCGCGAAGAAGACCTATGACGAGGCGGTGGCCGGGGCCAGCTCCTGCAACACTGGAGGCTACACTGACTGGCGGCTGCCGACGATCAAGGAGCTGTATTCGCTCATTCTCTTCAGCGGCGTTGATGCAAGCTCGTATGAAGGCACAGACACCTCTGTGCTTACTCCGTTCATCGACACGAACTATTTCACCTTCTCTTATGGCAATCCCACCACGGAGCGGATCATTGACGCGCAATATCTTTCCAGCACCTCGGTGGTCAGTCTGATTAACGTCACCGAGTCGGGAGTCTTTGGGGTTAATTTTGCCGATGGCCGCATCAAGGGCTATAAGAAAGATAACAACACCTTTTTTGTCCGTTATGTGCGGGGCAACACCAGCTACGGCACCAACAGCTTCACAAATAACGGCGACAGCACGATTACGGACAGTGCCACCGGTCTTCAGTGGATGAAGATTGACAGCGGCGATGCCAGCTTGAGCAGCCAAGTGAGTGGTTACACCAAGACTGATGGCAGCCTGAACTGGAAAGAAGCTCTTGATTTTTGTGAGAACCTGACCTTTGCCTCTCACACAGACTGGCGGCTGCCCAATACTAAGGAGCTGGAGAGCATTGTTGATTACAGCAAAAGCCCCACTACCACCAATTCCGCTGCGATTGACACAGACTATTTCGAGTCCACCTCCATCACTGATGAAGCCGGAAATGAAGACTGGCCCTATTACTGGACCAGCACTACTCATGCCGCCTGCACGACTGACCCTACGGAAGTTAAAGGAGGTTGGGCGGCGTATGTTGCCTTTGGCCGCTCATTGGGGTATATGAACAGCACTTGGGTGGATGTGCATGGGGCCGGGGCACAGAAAAGCGATCCCAAGGGTGGTAATCCTTCTGACTATCCAACGGGCCACGGCCCACAGAATGATGCGGTGCGCATTTACAACTACGTGCGCTGCGTCAGGGATGCGGATGTATAACAATAGCTGTCTATAGCTGCTTGGCGGCAAACAGCCAATGTCACAAATCCCAAACACTTGGGAATGTGAGTCCTAAGTGCTTGGGATTGAGAATCCTGAAAAGATCAGTGTGGTATTATGAAATATATTCTTCTCATTGGCGACGGCATGGGCGATACGCCAGTGCCAGAGCTTGGCAACAAGACTCCGCTGGAAGCAGCACACAAGCCGACGATTGACCGTATCTGTGCCTTAGCCGAGCCGCTCTTGGTGCGCACTGTGCCGCAAGGCTATCCGCCGGGCAGTGATGTGGCCAATCTCTCCCTGCTTGGCTACGAGCCAGATACGTGCTACACCGGCCGCGCCCCTTTAGAGGCCGCAAGCATAGGCATTCCTGTTCCAGAGCACGGAGCGGCCTTCCGCTGCAATTTGGTCACAGTGCGCTATGAAGAAGGCAATGAGCAACTTATCATGCTCGACCACAGCGCAGGCCACATTAGTAGCGCAGAGGCGGCA
The DNA here is from genome assembly GCA_026645415.1 of Candidatus Electronema sp. Lineage (GTDB taxonomy): Bacteria > Desulfobacterota > Desulfobulbia > Desulfobulbales > Desulfobulbaceae > Electronema. The sequence goes on along the minus strand of JAPEVH010000034.1, from coordinate 58,114 downwards.
GAGCTGATTGCTGCTGTGCAAGCGGCCTGCGGTACAGAGCAGCTCCAGTTTCATGCAGGCGTGAGCTATCGCCATCTGCTCATTCATCATGGCCCAGTGCCGACAAGCCTGCACACTGTGCCGCCGCATGACTATCTTGACCAAGATGTCACCAGTTTTTATCAGCAATATCTGGCTACTGATTATCTTGCCGAGTTGATGCGTACCTCTGCTAAGGTACTGATCAAGCATCCAATCAACCAAAAGAGAGAAGCAGCAGGCAAGCTCCCTGCCAACAGCATCTGGATTTGGGGCGAGGGTGGCAGACCGCAAATAGAAACGCTTGCTCACCGCTGGGGACTGAGCGGCAGCCTAATCTCTGCTGTTGATTTGCTCAAAGGTATTGGTGTGTGCAGTGGTTTAGAGGTGCTGCATGTGCCGGGCGCGACCGGCTATTTAGATACCAATTACCAAGGCAAGGCCGACGCTGCCCTCACTGCTCTGCAAACAAAGGACTTTGTCCTTGTCCATGTTGAGGCACCAGACGAAGCTGGCCATCAGGGTTCAGCAAAGGACAAGGTGCAGGCTATTGAGGACTTTGATAGCAAAATCGTTGCCCCAATAGCCGCTGAAATGGATCGGCGCGGCGAGCCATACCGCCTTGTGGTGACTATGGATCACTACACCCCGGTTGCCCGTCGCACCCATGAAGATTGGCCAGTGCCAATGTTCCTTTATGATTCGCAAGGAACAAGTAAGCCTGCTGGTTGCGCTTATACGGAAGAAACGATCAAAGCTGTTGCCGAATCTCTGGAAAGCGGGGCCGCCTTCTTTGCCCGCTTTGTCCAACAAGAGGAACAAGGGCATGGCTGATCTGCGCATGGAAATGGTTGAGCCGGTTTTCCGTCTGGACTATCGGGTCATCTACGGCGACACAGATGCAGGCGGTGTGATCTACAACGCCAACTATCTCCGTTTCATGGAGATGGGCCGTACCGAAATGATGCGTGCTTTGGCCATGTCCTCCAGCGATATGGAAAAGGAAGGTATTATTCTGCCAGTGACGGAATGCTATCTTCGTTACAAGGCTCCAGGCCGCTACGACGACCTGATCAGCATCGCCACGTCCTTGACTGAAGTGACACGGCACACCCTCCGTTTTCATTACCGAATAAGCTGCCAGCGGGAAGACAAGGAGCAGCTCTTGGTCAAAGGTTTCACTAAACACGCGAGCATTGATCGGCAGGGCAAGCTAATATCTTTACCAGAGAAGGTAGCCCTAGGGAACGGTGAGGAGGTTGACTTCGATTCGCCATTGAATGGTTTGCATAAGATGCTCCAATCTTGAGGGGAATGCTGCGCCGAGAGGGTAGGTGTCAATTTTCCGCAGAGTAATTCTCGGCCTGTTACCTTGTCAAGAACTTTTTTATGGAGGCGGAATAATTATTAGGCAGGAAAGATGATACTCGATGCGAATCAGTCATGATACGTATGACGAATTTGCCGTGATACGTATCATGAATTTGCCGTGATACCTATGACGAATCAGTCGTGATACCTATCACGACGCAAAAAGAAAGAAGATGGGGAAAATGTAACCATGCTGTGTAAAAATTCCTCTGTATTCAACAAAAGTCGATTCTTTTTTCAGGTGCTTGCAGCAATGATAGTCTCTTGGTATAGTTCCATTCTCAATTTATTCTGAAAACCTTTTTACACGCTGTATTCCCATGAAACGCACTCTTTCTGGCATCCAACCATCAGGCCAGCTTCATATCGGCAACTATTTCGGCATGATGCAACCCATGCTTTCTCGTATGGAAAACTCTGAGTTGTACGCCTTTATTGTTGATCTCCATGCCATGACCAGTGTCCATGACCGGGACCGGCTGGCCACAGGTACTTTGGAGGCAGCTACAGACTTTCTTGCCTTGGGTCTTGATCCAGAGAAGTGCCTATTTTGGGTCCAGTCAGATGTGCCAGAGGTCTGTGAACTGGCATGGCTGCTCTCTACGGTTACGCCAATGGGTTTGCTGGAACGTTGTCATTCGTATAAAGACAAAGTTGCCAAAGGCTTGGCAGCAAGTCACGGCCTCTTTGCTTATCCAGTGCTGATGGCCGCAGATATTCTGCTCTACCAAGCTGAAGTGGTGCCCGTGGGCAAAGATCAGAAACAGCATGTTGAGGTGACTCGCGATATCGCAATAAGCTTTAATCATACCTTTGGTGAGACCTTTGTCCTGCCAGAAGCAGCGATCAGCGAAAGCACTGCCATTGTTCCGGGCCTAGATGGTCAAAAAATGTCTAAGTCCTATGGCAATACGATTCCGCTTTTTTTGGAAGACAAAGAACTCCGTAAGCGAGTCATGGCTGTGCAGACTGATTGCACGCCAGTGGAAGAAGCAAAGAACCCAGATACCTGCAACCTTTATGCGTTGCTCAAACTTTTTGCTCCACCAGAGAAACTCGCTGAGGTACGGAGTTTGTATCTTAAAGGCGGCGCAGCCTATGGGTATCTGAAACAGGATCTGTTTGCGCTGATTTGTGACTATTTTGCCGCTGCCAAGACGCGGAAAAAAGAGCTATTAGCCAACCAAGACTATATTCGGCAAATCTTACGGCAGGGCGCGGACAAAGCGCGGGCCAAGGCCAGCAGTACTTTGGATTTGGCCCGTGACCGAGTTGGGCTAAAATATTAAGGCTGTTAATGTGCGTATTCTATTTTTAACAGAATTCTTACTTGTCTAACAAGCGCACTTTAAAACTAGAATTTTCAAGAGGTTGTCTTGAGCTGTTTCATAACCGTGCCGAATTCATCTATCTATTCAAAGTAAAGTGTTTGACAAAGACCGGTTGAGCCATTTAAGATGAAAACTTTTCTGTTTAGGATCTCTCCTGATGGAGCGTGAAAGAATCAGCTTCTGATGGTTAAACTGCAAAGGGAAAAATGCACCTTTATTGGCAATTTTATTTCCGCAGAACGGTTTCCTTTCTACAGGGACAAACAGTTAGCCTTCGTCCTTCAGCGTTGATTACGTGTTCCTACTGTGCGGATCTTCTTCCACATGTTCTCCTGAATAGATCTATAGCGCGTAACGAATGGATATGAAAAAAGTATTGCTGGTTGATGATGACGAGGTCATTCATGGGCTGATCGACGCTAGCTTGAGCAAACACAGTAGTGTTTTTGAGCTAGTCCATGCCTTTGATGTCAAAACAGCGATGAATACGCTGGAGAAAGGTGATATTTCTCTGATTGTCACTGACTTGGTCATGCCGGGCAAGGATGGTTTTCAGCTTTTGTCGTATCTGCATGAAAATCATCCAGATACCCCTTGCATTGTCATGACCTCTTACGAACTACCAGAGTTGGAGAATCGCCTTTCTGGGAGAGTATTTCAAATCTTTAAAAAGCCGGTTGCCTCTCAGGAGTTAGCTGAGGCTATCATTCGCGGTCTTAAAAGCCAAAATAAAAAAAGCGATCTCGGCGAGTTTTCGGTGGTTGGTATAGTCCAGCTCATGGAAACTGAAGGCACCACCTGCCGTCTTGATGTCCATAAATGCAGCGATCATCGTGATATTGATCTCTGTATTGAACAGCACTGTAAGGAATTCCGGGGCAGTCTCTTCTTGGTGCAGGGCACGATTTATGATGCTGTCTGCGGGCGTTCAGTTGGTGAGGAAGCCGCACTCAAGTTGCTGAGTATGGAAGGTGTGCAGGTCAGTAGCTGTTTGTTGGATGGCAAAAATATTGTCCGACGAGTGCATAAAAGTAATCAGAACCTGCTCATTAGTGCCATGATTCAAAAGGATCATCAGTGTGTTGAGGAATTAACCGATGAACTGCCGCAGCAGCAAAAGCTGCTTGATGAAGGGATTCGTCTCTGCGAGCGATTAGAGTTTAGTGCGGCGCAAAAACCGCTGATGGCCTTTATCAAGGAAAATCGCAAGAACGCCCTTGGCTGGCTTTGGCTCTCGCGGTCTGTGACGGACTTGAAAAAAATCAAGGCAGCCTTAGCAGAAGCCTATCGTCTTGAGCCAGAACATACAGAGATTACAGAAGAGGTAGAAAAGGCGCGTTTATTAGGTAATGCGCCCCCAGATGTCAAGATTAGCCGTTGTCCATTCTGCTATGCCCCGATGGAGCTACACAGGCCACTCTGCCCGTGCTGTAAAGCTAGTGTGTTAACTGAATCCTCGACATTGGCGAAGATTGATTTTTATGCCGTAGAACAGCGGCTGGTCCGACCAGCAGCAGTCCGCTTTGAAAAGGTGTTGGCGGCTGAGGTTAATCCTAAAATTCTTTTTTATGCAGGCGTTGCTTATCTCAATCTCAACGACTTTGATAAGGCTCTGACCTATTTTGATCTATTGATGCCGATTATTCAAGTGGATAGTCGCTATCAGAAAGTAGCAGATCAAGTAACGCAAATAGTTGATTACATTGCCTCTCATCAGCGTTTAGAAGAACAAGGGGAACAGCCTCATGTAGCCAAAGAAAAAAATCAACTGATTGACAATCAGGGCAATCGACGTACAGTGTTGGTGGTTGAAGACAGTCCAACAACTCGTAAAGTTATCAAAATGACGCTTCAGAGCGGTGGGTTCCGAGTAATCGAAGCAGTGGACGGCGTTGAAGCCCTAAGCAAGCTGAATGACAACAAACCAGACATGGTCTTGTTGGATATTATGCTGCCCAAGATTGATGGCTATAAACTCCTCTCTATTCTTAAAAAGAATGGGGAAACAAAAGATATTCCTGTTGTCATGCTGACCAGTAAGAATCGGATTCTTGATAAAGTCAAAGGCCATCTTTCCTCAGCCAGTGCCTATCTCACCAAACCGTTTAAGCCTGCGGAGCTGATTAATGTAGTTAACGGCATTCTTGACAAAATATCAGGAGATACCAGCGCAGCTTAGGCTCTCTGATTCTAATAGTTGAACCTCAATTTCATAAGGAAAGCAAAATGGCAAAAAAATTGCTCATCGTTGATGATAGCCCTACCGAACTGAAGCTGATTATGGACGTGTTTAATAGTCCAAATTATGCAGTGGTTACGGCTTCTGACGGCGAAGAAGGCGTGGAAAAGGCAAAGGCAGAACATCCTGATTTGATTATTCTTGATGTGGTTATGCCGAAAATGAACGGTTTTCAAGCCTGCCGAACGATTAAATCTATGCCCGACTTAGAAAAAATTCCGGTCATCCTCCTGACCAGCAAAAACCAGAAATCAGATGAGTTCTGGGGCAAGAAACAGGGTGCAGATGTCTATTTGACCAAACCATTTAACACAGAAGAACTATTGAAGGCTGTGACCGATCATCTCGGCTAAGTCAATTTTCAGCGCAAAAGAAAATGGCCACCACCCAGAACAATAGCCAAGAACTCAGTCTCAGCAATCTACTCACTGCTATTGATACTGAATTAGCTGAGGAACTGCGTAAGGAGCAGAACCAACTTGCTGACTCGGTTGTTGTGCGGGCGCGAGAGGAGATTGGGCGGCATATTTGTTTTCGTCTTGCGAATCAGCATTTAGCCGTGCCTCTTTCTTTGGTGGTGGAAGTTGGTGAACTAGAAACAGTGCGTCCCCTACCCTTTCTTCCTAATTGGGCTGAGGGGGTAACCAATATTCGCGGTGAAATTGTTTCTGTCACCAATCTTATCCTTTTTTTCAGACTAGCTGGTCGATCTGCGAGAAAAAACCGAACCTTTATTCTCCTCCATGATAATGGCATAAAAACTGCGATCATGGTTGATAAAATTACTGGTACCCGCCTCTTGCATCGAGAAGAAGGAATTGAGCTGACTGCGAAATCGAGCGGCGATTTAACCAGCACCACTTTGACAGATTTTCTTCAAGGTTCAGCAGTCTTTCTTACTGGAGAAGAAACACAGAAGCTGGATTTGTTTGATGGTAGAAAACTACTGGCCGCACTCAAGCTGCAATGAAATCTAACGCTCTTGGTTGATGAGGGAAAAAGCAGATGGATCAGAGCATCATAGCTGAATTCCTGAACGAGGTGGAAGGGTATTTGCCACAAATGAGCCACTGCCTCGAAGTGCTCCAGGTTGATAACAACGATCAGCCAGCTATCGAGCAATTGCACCGTATCAGCCATACCATTAAAGGCGCAGCAGCCATGGTGGGAATTGATAGTCTGAGCAGCACTGGTGAGGTGCTAGAACAGACTATGGAGAAAGTCTTAGCAGGTGACTTGGTTCTGGATAACGAGCTGCTTGCTTTGATCAGCACCGCCAACCAGCAGATAGATTTTTTCTGTCAGCAGCAGCGTGCCGGAAAGCAGGGAGAAGGCCGTTTGCCTGCTAACATTCTCGCTGCCTTTGCCCGCAAGCTCAACGCTGTTCAGGCAACAAAGAAAACTGCGCCTTCTTCTGCTCCAGATGGTATTGCTGGAATTCTTGATCAGCTCTTGACTCCAGAAGAAGAAACCGAGGATGACATTTTTCTGCTTAATGACGAGCTAGAGGAAAAACGAAAAAATCAGGAATCTCTTGATCAAGAATTGCTTGCCTGCTTTGCTGAGGAAATCGCAGAGCATCAGGAAAACATTGATGCTCAACTCCGAGAGATCTCTGCGGCGGTGAAGGACAGTGCTGTGCCGACAGATTCGCTCCAAGAGCAGCTCCGCTCATTACGCCGCTCAGTGCACACTGTTAAAGGTGCAGCAGCAGTCATTGGGATAGAGCCTATCGCTTCTTGGGGGCATCAGTTTGAGGACTTTCTCGACTGGCTCCACGATGACTCACCGACGCTGGAACCGCAGGCAGTTGCTGCCATGCAGGACGGCGCGGATTTGCTGGTTAGAATCACAGAAAAGCCAACACAGGATTTTACCCAAGAGAAGGAAACGGTTACTGCTCGTTTTAGCAGCATTATAGCTGGAGAAAAAACGCAAGCCGTCGAGGAAGAGCTTGCTCCTGTTGCGGTAGTTAGTGAGCTAGAACAAGCATCTACAGAACAGGTTCAAGAAGAACCTGAGCCAGAACCAGCAAGCGTTGAGCCTGCTCCTGCCAAAGAACAAACAGTCAGTGGCGTGCGGAAGGTCAACACCTTGCGCGTGGAGATCAGCAAGATTGACCAAGTTGTTGGTTTAAGTGGTGACATGGTCATCAACCTGAGCAGCTTTGAAGCCTCAATGTCAGCCATGAGCGGCACCCTTAATGAGCTAGGCATGATTCTTCAACGTCTGAAGAGTATTAACCATAGCTTGGAGGCTGGCTATGAACTAGCTACTATTCCCTATTTACGGGGTATGGGCGATTCTGGTGAAGGTGGTATCACAGAAGACTTTGACCCGTTGGAGATGGATAGGTATTCAGAGCTGAATATTCTTATCCGCTCCCTGAGTGAGGCGGTCAGCGATCTTGACTCGATCATGACCCAAAGTGCGCTGGAGAACACCACTTGGCAGAAAACTGTTGAGCGGCAGACCCGAGTTTTAAAGAATATTCAGAACCGTATGATCGGTCTGCGTATGACTCCCTTGTCAGTGCTTTCTGCAAGGATGCAGCGCACAGTACGTGAGGCTGAACGGAGCACTGGCCATCCAGCTCAACTCGTTATCGAAGGCGAGTCGATCATGATGGATACCCGCGTCTGGGACACTATGGCAGATGCGCTGATGCACATTCTCCGCAACTCAGTGGCGCATGGTGGTAGTCCAGAGCAACAACTGACTGTGTATATCAAGGCCGAGCGGCACGGTGGACAGTTCTCTCTACGCATCAAAGATGACGGTAAAGGTCTGAATTACGAAGCCATCCGAGCCAAAGGTATGAAGCTCTATCCGCTAGAGCGCATTGGCAGCCTGAGTAATGAAAAATTAGCCAACCTGATTTTCCGGCATGGTTTCTCTAGTGCCGGAACCGTGAGCAACATCGCGGGTCGAGGTGTTGGCATGGATGTTGTGCGCGATGCGGTTGAATTGCTCAATGGTTCTGTAGAAATTTTTTCTCTCCAAGGGCAAGGTCTCGAATTGCTCATTCGCCTGCCCGTGGCCGTGGCTCAACTTCATGCCGTACTTGTGCGGCTTGCTGGACAAATATATGCAGTGCCAATGCACGATATCAGCAGTGCGGAGCGAGTAAAGCCAGAGGAAATCACTGACAGTCACTATGAGACTGACAGCGGTAGGAAAATGCCTTTGATCAAGCCGATAGCTATTCCTGGTTTTCAGGTTAGCCCGCTTGGCGAAGTTTTGCCAGAAAGTGAGTTAGCTGTCTTGATTATTCGGATTGGTAATCGTCAAGCAGCTCTCCTTTGTGAACAAATTATTGGTCAACGTGATATTGTTTTCAAAGACTTGGGTAGCCATCTGGACAGTGTCTCTTGTATTGCCGGGATGACCATCATGGGTGATGGCTCACTGGTTCCTATTCTTCAGACTGAGGATCTTCTGACTAGGTGGATAGAACTGTCTGCCTCTGAGGTTGAGGCTACGCTTGAAGAGCACGCAGAAGAAAGAGTGTTACAAGTGCTTGTTGTTGACGACTCTATCAGTGTCCGTAAGGTCGTTTCTAACTTCCTGCTTCAGCAGGGTTGGCAGCCAACTGTGGCCCGTAATGGTATCGAAGCCTTGGAGCATATCCGTGAGGAACGGCCTGACTTGGTACTGTTGGACGTGGAAATGCCACGTATGAATGGTTTTGAGGTCTTACAAGCCTTGCAGAGTCAGCCTGATTTACTGGATATCCCAGTGGTGATGCTTACTTCTCGTAGTGCTGATAAGTACCGCGAAAAAGCATCTCAGCTTGGCGCACGCGGCTTTATGACCAAGCCGTTTAAGGAAGATGAAGCGATTGAGCTTATTCGCAGGATGACATCAAGGCAGGTCTTGGCGGAGCTGACTGAATAGCCAGCCTTATGAGTTTTTTTGTGCTTTCCATGAACATGTTGTTGAAAGTTTAAGCGATGAACAAATCATCATGTTTTGTCAGGTGAATTCAAGTTGTAAGTGCAACTTTTGCTGGTTTGAGAAAAGAGTTATATGTCTTGAACTTTGCTCTTTTGAAAATTACAAAGGCGATTTTGGTGCAGAATTAACAATATGATATGTGATCAACATGAAATCTACACTTTAAGTACCCTGATAAATAAAATAGACATTTTTGACGCGAGGATAGATTTGATTTTACATCATTTTTTTTGACATCGGAAGCGTCAATCATTCAGATTGACCTGCCTGTCAGAAGTGTTGATCATTTAAGTCGACCTGCCTGTCAGAAGTGTTGATCATTTAAGTCGACCTACTTATTAAGAACGGTTTGAAAATATTTTTTTTAATCGTTTAAATATCAAAATTATATAAATGAAACATGTCGCTTCGCTTCAGTATGGAGTCGTCTTTAAAAAGGCATTTTGTGATCCAGAAATTTTTTCGGCCTTTATCAGAGACCTGCTTGGCATAGATTTTGCTATTGATCGTGTCGAAACAGAAAAAGAGTTTGATCCCCCCGTCGGATACGTCAAACCCCGCTTTGACTTATTTGCCGAGGATTCAAAACATCGCATCATTGTGGATATTCAACATGCACGGCTAACAGACCACTATGACCGTTTTCTTTATTATCATTCTGCGGCCCTGCTTGAACAGATCAGAAATTCAAAAGATTATCATCCAAGATTAACGGTATTCACTGTCGTGGTCTTAACGTCAGGAGACCGTCATAAGCGTGATTTGGCTCTCATTGACTTTGATCCTCGTGATTTGCAGGGAGTCGCACTCCATGAGATTCCACATAAGATTCTCTACGTATGCCCAAAATATGTGACGGACCAAACCCCTGAATCCTGTCGTGAATGGTTGGCCGCTATTAATGATACTCTGGATGAAGAGGTGGATGAAACGCAGTATCATCGGACAGAAATACACAAACTGTTTAATAGTATTCAGCAGGATCAAATTTCTCCTGAAGAACGAGCCAGAATGATTGAAGAATATCATCAAGAAGAACTCCATCAGACAGGGTTTGACGAAGGGAAAATATTTGTGGCAAAAGGCATGCTGAAAAAAGGGATTGCGCATGATATTATTGCGGAGGTCACAGGGATTTCCGCCGAAGCACTCAGAGAACTGCCGGATGTTTGAGATGTCAACCGGAACACGAAAACATTTGTCAATGTCTATGCAACTGCGTAATTTCTAAATCCTATGAAAAAAGTTTGCATAGTCCAAGCTGGCCCGTTTCTGCTCGGTATAGACAGTGGCAATACTATTGCTCGTTACTCTTGGTCTGAGACTTCGGCGCAGGTAAAAAAAGAACAGAAGATTTTTCAACTTGATGCGCTCCTGTCCCGCCAGATTGCTCACACAGTTCCAGACGAGTCCATTTGCCTTGAGCTGCGGAGCGAACAAGAGAGCGTGTTTGTTGTGGCTGACCAAATTGTCGCTGATGACGTAGAAATTATCAATCCGCCAAATTCCTTGCCAGCTTCTTGTCCAGTCTTGACAGCTCAACTCTTTCCACAGATGCTGATATGGGAGGAAAAGCCAGTATTGCTCCTTGAACCAGCGCAGCTCCTTCCTGTCGCCGCAAAACTAGGTGAGAATATCGGGCTGCTGACTACGATAGAAAAAGATAACGCAGAGAATAAACCCGTACTGCTTCTTGAACCAGCGCAGCTTTTTCCTGTCGCCGCAGAACTAGGTGAGAATATTGGGCTACTGACTACGACGATAGAACAAGATAAAGCAGAGAATGAGCTAACATCCGAACCAGAAGCAGAGCTGGAGTCAGACACAGAAGAGGATGATCCGTTTTTCCCGGTAGAGGAGGAAACGACTCCTGAAGAAGTCCAAGATAAGATTCCTGAGCCAAAAGAGACACCGCTATTTTTTATGGAAGATGCCATAGCTGAAGTAGCAGCAGAATCCGTGGTAGATGAAGCAAAACAAGCAGATCCTCAAGAGACTCAAAAAAAAGACTCTTCTTCTGTTGACGAAGAAACCTTTAAAAGGGTAATGAGCTGGACTATATCTCGCTTCAAACAAAGCAGCAGCGGAGAAGAATTGCAGCTTCGTACGGATCAGTTGCCGCCTGAACTTGCAAGCATGGTGGAACGCAAGGGCCTAGATAAAAATGTGATCGAATACCTGATGGAGCAAATCGTTCTTCGCTGTAAGGAAAGCATACATCGCAAAAAGACAACTGGAGGGAAATGATGCCAGATGAACGAAGAAAGCATCGTTTTGCCTTAAAAACAGTGTTCGTTGGTTTACCTAATGCGCAGCTCCTTGATAAGGAACCTGTTTTTCTTTTTTCGGCCCGACAGATTGAGGAAGTTTTGCCCGCAGCAAAGGTGAAGGTGCAGCCCCTGCCCTTTGCTCCAGATTGGTTACTTGGGCTGTGCGCTTGGCAACAGAAGACGCTTTCAGTCATTGATATGGCGAGTTTGTACGGTATAACCTGTACACCTGAGCGTCACTTTTATCTTGTCGTGCGAGTCATTACATCAACAGAGACTACAGATTCGCTCCAGCAGGAAAAACAGCTATTGCGTTGTGTGCTGAAAGTTCCTGATCAGATAACTGCAAGCGAAGTCTCAAATGACTGTCGTCCTATAACAGCGGAACAGCTAGGTATAGCTCCTGCTCTGATCAAAGGTATATTCATGCTTGAGAACAGGTTGTTTATCCTACCTGAACTGCGTCCAGTGCTTTGCACTCCAGCAGTAGTTTGAATGCCCAACTATCCGTTTCAAGCAATTTTCTTGTTTCAAAGGAGAAAACATGGCACGTGATTGGAAAGAAAAACTAACGAAAAAAACAGCAGGGCTAACAAGGCCCGGCGGCCTGTTATCCGGCTGGAGAAAGAGCATCAGGGGTAAGCTGCTGGTTTGGCTTATGCTGATTTCGTTAGTGCCAATGGGTATTATCGCCATTGCCAGCTACCGCTATTCAGCTTCGGCGTTGCAGAAGCAGTCCTTTGAAAACTTGGAAACGACCCTTGCCTTTCAACGGCAGGCTCTGACCAACTATTTTGCTGATCAAGCAAAAACATTGGACAACATTGCGGAAACCATGCGTGTTCTCCAACAGGAGGCATATACAAGACTGGCGGCAGTCCGGGATATGCAGAAACAGCAAATCATGGATTATTTCCATATCCGCTTCCAAGATGTCCAAGCCTTTAGCAGCAGCCCCCAGCAGCAAAATGTCTTTGCCGGATTTTTGAAAAATTCTGCGGCTGGACTGGATAGCACCTTTATCAATTTTATGGGCCAATGGCTCGATAAACGAGACTTTTATTCGCTTGTCTTGCTTAGTCCTGAAGGAAAAGTGCTTTATTCCACAGATAAGGAAGTGGAACAAGGCGTTATGATAAAAGAAAATTCCCCAGAATGGAATGCACTCCGAAAAGGAATGCAGGAGACCTCCTTTACCGACTATGGTCTTTCTTCCTTTGCCGAGGAAACTCCAGTTTCGTACTTTTCTGCCCCACTTCTTAGTGCAGGTCAACTCGAAGGCGTTTTTCTTTTCCGCCTGAAAGGTACCGCCTTAGACAACATTATGAAACACACACCCGGCCTTGGTGAGAACGGTGAGTCCTATATGGTCGGTGTGGATGGTATGTTCCGTTCTAACTCTGTCTATTTCTCTGAGCCAACCTTGGCCAACCCTGCCTTCCTCGTAGATACAGAGAGTGTTGTTTACGCCTTAGCAGGTGAAAGCGGGGAGGAAACAACCATTAACTACCGTGGTGACTACGTTCTTTCCTCCTATACAGCTGTAGAAATTTATGGCACAACGTGGGTACTTATTATTGAGGTTGATCAGGCAGATGCAATGGCTCCTAAATTACAAGGAGAGGAAAAAGGTAATCATTTAACCCAACTTGCTGAAGACTATGGATTTCCTGATCTTTATTTGATCAATCCTGATGGCTATATTTTTTACTCTGCCAAGCATCATCCTGACTATCTTACCAATATCTTAACTGGACCATTTGCCAGCTCTATCTTTTCAAATGTAGTCGGTAAGGTACTTGAAAATAAAGAGATGGCAATCAGTGACTACAGTCTTTATGAACCAGCAGGTGGTAAACCAGCCGCCTTTGTTGCCGCACCAATTTTGGACAACAAAGGGCAAGTCATCATGATTACTGCGCTACAGATTCCGATTGACCAGATTAATACGGTTATGAATACCCGTAACCAGTTTGAGGCGGAATCCCAACATAAACAGGATATGGCAATTGCTGACACCTATCTGATTGGTACAGATGGACTTTGGCGTTCTGAGGCAAGCAATGCTAAAAAATATGGTGTAGATAAGACCCTGCTCAATCCTAAAGCGAAATTAAACACCGAAGCGGTACGAGAAGCTCTAGCAGGCAAGGATGACACCAAGCTGATTGTTAACGGTGCTGGTGAGACAGTGCTCTCCTCTTGGGCACCGTTCAAGTATAAAGATTTGACTTGGGCCATTATTAGCGAGATCAGCTATGATGAAGTCCATGCGCCAGTCAGACGCTTGATGTATATTATTGGTTTTACAGTATTACTTGCCACAGTGCTTATCGCGGTAGTTAGTCTTTTCGTTGCTGGTGGCATTACGAGACAGGCAGGAGAAATCATGCAAGTTATCAGCAAGGTAGAGCGAGGTGACTATAGTCGTCAGGCCAAGGTAACCAGTAATGATGAGCTAGGTCAAATGGCTTCTTCCTTCAACACCATGACTGGTACTATCCAGAACTTGGTTCAGAGTCGCCAAGATGAGCATGACAAGTTGAACAACTCCATTATTCAGCTCCTTGAGGAAATTACTCTGTTGGCTGACGGTGATCTGACAATTCGAGCTACTGTAACAGATGACGTTATTGGTACGCTGGCCGACTCTCTGAACCTGATGCTCGATAACCTAGGACGAGCTTTCCGCCGTATTAAGGACTCTGCTGAACAGGTTGGTGCGACCGCTAACGTACTGAGTGAGTCAACCGGAGAGTTGGCTGACCAGAATAGTAGTCAATCTAAGATGGTTACAGACGCAGTTGAGAAGATTGCTTTCTTGACTGATGAAATTAAGAAGGCATCAGAACAGGCAGGTCAGTCCGCTGACTCCTCTTCTGCTTCCAGTCATGTTGCTGAAGAAGGTGCGGTCGCAGTACGAGAGACCAGTCATTCTATGGAAGCAATCAGGAGCAACGTTCAGAACACCGCCCGTGCTATTAAGCGGTTGGGTGAAAGTTCACAGGAGATTAGTGAGTTCGCCCGTACCATTAACGAAATTTCTGACCGTACCTCCATTCTGGCGCTAAACGCTTCCATTCAGGCGGCTGCGGCAGGTGAGGAAGGTCGAGGCTTCGCGGTTGTTGCTGAGGAGATTCAGCGTTTGGCGGAACGGGCCGCAATTTCAACTCGTCAAATTGAAACCCTGATCCGTAATATTCTTGGTGAGATTACAGAGGCTGGGGTTAGTATGGACGCGAGTATCCAAGAGGTTGTTCAAGGTACAAAGCTGTCACAGAACGCCTTGGAGAAACTGGAGGAGATTACTACCCGTTCAAACGAGGTGGCCACACTGATTCAAACCGTGGCGGCGGCCTCTCGGTTCCAGGCTGAGACTACTGCTGATCTGGCAAAGAAAATGACAGAGATCGGCCACATCAGTATGGAAACTGCTCAAGAGACCATGGGTGCTTCTATCTCCATGCGCGAGATGGAGGCAATGGGTGAGGACATGCTCCAAGCTGTTGCCGCCTTTAAGATAGAAGGTGACCAGCAATCCGGCGCAGCAGCATAACTGAAAAAGGAATAAGCCATGAAACAGACGCAGTGGGTAATCTTTTTGACCTGTTTTTTGATCCTGCCAGAGACAAGTTTTGCGGCAGTCAAATTAGGACAGTCCTGTGCTCTCACAGGCCCAACAGCCTTTCTTGGCACAGAAATGCGCCAAGGAGCTAAAACCTACTTTGATCATCATGCAACGGATGTCACTCTTATGACTAAAGACGACGGTTATGAACCAGACCGTTGTCGGGTCAATACAGAAGCCTTTCTCCATGATGGTGTCCAAGCCTTGTTTGGCTATGTTGGCACCCCTACTTCTGTCATCGCATCTCCTTTGGCCAATGAACAGAAAACCGTCTTCTTTGGAGCCTTAACAGGAGCAGGTTTTCTCAGTGATGCAGCAAAGAACCCCTATTCTTTTGCTTTACGTGCCAGCTATGATGCAGAAGTAGAAAACATGATAAGGCACCTCCATGAAGACTTAGGCGTAAAAAAGGTCAGTCTTTTTGTCCAACGAGACTCCTTCGGGCTTGCTGGGGTTTCTGCCGCAGTCAAGGCTCTGGAAAAAATAAAAGGTATTGAAATCGCCCCTCAAGCATTGCCTATACCTGCTGAAGGTAGTTCTCCAGAAGAATGGGATAACTTTTGGAACAGTGTACCGAATTATAAACGCAATACCGTTTCTGTAGGCAGTGCGGTACGGCAGGTACGGGGTAATGGTGCTGAAGCCGTCATTTTGATTGGCACACATAGACCTTGCGCTTTGGCTATCAATCAGTGGCATAAGATGGGCTTTAACGTGCCAATGGTTAATCTTTCCTTTGTTGGCTCAACAGCTTTGGCTGCCCGTTTGAAAGATAACAGCAATGTCTATATTAGCCAGGTCGTGCCTAACCCTTGGAGTGATGAATTAGCCATTGTTAAACAGTATCATGAAGACATTGGTGACAGTAGTAAATACGACTTTGTTAGCTTAGAAGGCTATATTGCTGCCAGTATTATACACCACGCTCTTCAATCAGTGCAGGGAGATCTGACTTCAGATGCCCTGAAAAAATCATTTGAGTCCATGTCAAACTATGATGCAGGCGGCGTAAAGGTTTCCTTTAGCCCAGATGATCATCGCGGCTTGGATGAGGTCTATTTGACCAAGATAGAAAAATCAGGCAACGACATTAAGTTCGTTTACATTGACAAGCTGCCCAAAAAGGAAAAGTAGAGCGGTCGGGGCTTAAAGGAGGAGAGAATGGCAGAAGAAAAAAAGAATTGCTGGGAAGTAAAAAAGTGTGGACGAGAGCCAGGCGGAGAGCGAGCACATGAGTTTGGTATTTGTCCGGCTGCTGAAGAGCATAAAGCAGATGGTATCCATCAAGGTAAGAATGGCGGGCGCTGCTGCTGGGTGATTCAAGGTACTCTTTGCAAAGGGGCAGTCGTACAGGGTTCATATACAGATAAATTCTGTGCTGACTGCCAACAGTGCGATTTTTATAGAGCAGTTAAAAAGGAAGAGGAACCAAAATTTAAAGTAGGCTTAATGATTCTTAAGGAGATGAAAAGTAAAAAAAGCGAATAGCGCATGTTTCATCTTCGTGTTAAGCTCTAGCGATAATAAAAGGCCGTAACCTTTGTTGGTTACGGCCTTTTATTTTTCCAACAGAAAGGAAAAGAATTAGTTCTCTCTTTCAGCCTCTTGATGATGGAACTTGACCAAGGCATTCACTTCCTGCTCTAACTTATCTGTGGACGCAAGAACAATCACAGGTAAGGCATTTTGCTGTACACCAAGATAAAACTCCTTGGCTACTGGCCAAAATTTGTTAATCTTCTTAACACTATCTTGGAGAGGAAGAGGATAATGGCCATAGCTATTGATTTTAGCTAACCCTTTTTCAAAATCAGCGACAGCATTCTCTAGCTGAACTACATTGTTGTAGTCTTTGAATCCAGCCTTATGGGCAATATAGTACTTGTTGACTCGCTCCAGCAGGAAAAGCAAATTTTCAACTTGGGTCAACATACCAACTTCGCCATCCTTCCCCTTACCATGCTTGGTGGAGAGAAAGTCTGCTCCTTCAAGCAATGACTCGCTAAAGTCGATCATCAGTGCCCCAGACTCTTTGCTGTACGGTTTTGCTAAGGCTTGATCCAGTTCATCACCGGTATAAGTAAGGAATTTACTGACATTTGTTTCTTCCTTACCAGTAATACCCTTTTTAAGAGTAAGCAGGTCATTCTTGAGCTGATCCAGACTCTCTTTTAGATCTTTATCTGCAAGCTCACGCCGAATGTCCATGTGTTTGTAGAAATACGCCTTAGCAATTTTCTGGCTGACGATTTCTACGTTTTTAGCAGTTTTCAGCATTTCAAGATCATGCTGATCAAGATTAGCTGCTGCATTGCCCGTGGCAAGGCTGTAAAAAATTAAGGTTGCCGCAGCACCCTTTAAAGCTATTACTCGTTTCATGCCGACTCCTCCTCTCTGTACTGAATAAGTGTTATTATATCTTTGAGGATCATTCCTCTGTTCTTTTTCTCGTCTGCTACTGGAGTAAAATATCCTGAAACAGTTGCTTCGACGAGCTTCTGTTCCATCGCCAGAATTTCTCGCAGCGTAGTAAAGATTTTGCTCGCACTCTTCTCAGCCATGCTGGGCATAAAGCGACCTGATGTGCTTTTTGCCATTACACCAAAGGCAATAAATTCATTTTCTGTGGTTTTCAGCTTGTCTTTGATATCTTTAGAGACAAATTTTTCATCTGCTGCCATCAATTCTTGATAAAGATGCTCTGTCTGATCCACAGTCTGTGCTACTTCTTTCTCATAGCTAGTATCTGCTACACCCCACGCTTTCATCAGATACAAAGCAGCTAACCGCTGTGATTCTAGCCCTAGCTCAGAGACTAACACCACATCTTGCTCACCCTTAATGCCAGTGTCTTTGGCAAGATCATCAGCTACCTGATCACAGCGAGTTGTATATGCTTCAACTTTCTCGCGCAGCTCGCTCATTTTTTTCTTGTCCGGCTCCTGCTCAAATGCGGGTCTGATGGCCTTCCAAGAATTCTCTACTTCGAGGACCTCGGCCAAAAGTTTTTCATTCAGCTTATGCCCTTCAATATCTTTAAAATATTTATCGACGATGTTGATATTTTCTTTTAAATCTTTTTTTGGATCATGATACGTTACACTCATGCCAACCAAGGCATAGTCTTTAAGAATACGCTGCGAATACATACAGATATCTGCTAATTCATGAACATCCTGTGCAGAAGCATTAGCAGACACTTCTGAGCAAAACATAGTTAAGGCAGCGGTGAGCAAATAAAAAACTTTTTTACGAACTGATTGATGAAGCATAATCTTCTCCTAGAAAATAAAAAAATAAATGGCATTTAAATAAATGCCATTTCATTTGCAAGTTAATTATTTGATGCTTTGATAGTTTTATATCAAAATATTTGATTGCTAGAACCGTGCCAGTTTGTTCTGTTTTTTTGCCTGTGTATCAATATATTATTATAGCAGCATAAAAATGTTTAATAGAAATAGGAATGTTTCTTGTTTTGAAGAGGCATGGATACTTTATATCCGTACTGCTGTAGCTAGATGGATATTTTTTACACAACCATAGCAGTGGCGCACTAACTGATGTTACGCAGCAAGTTTGCCTGCATTCCCTGTACCTTTTCCTTCTCTCCATCTGCCTTCCCCCCGAACGAGTGTTTGAGAAAAACTCGATCCTACGTTTGAGACTTTCTCGAACGGTTCCAGTTTGCCGCCTCTGTTCTTGACAAAAAAGAGTTGTGCTCCGCATGTTGGCAAGAATCCCCTTGACCACGCCCAGCATCCTACAAACTCAGCTTCATTTCAAGATACATTTTTTGCTGCCCTTTACATCCACTTAATTTTGCGCTTTAATTATATTAGCTTTCATCTAATATCTGCTGCTGTGAAAGACAAGCAGGCTGATGATTGGTTTACCGAACTCTGTCAACTATCTAAAAGAAGGAGAAAGGTCATGGCCAAGATTACTGATGTCATCAAACCGTTCGTAACGGAGTTAAAAACTCCAAAAGCACTTGATTTAAGAAATAAAGATAAAAATCATATTCAGTCCATCTATATCAGGAAGGGAATAGCGAAAATATATAAAGACGAACAAGATAGAATAAATGGAAATATCATTACTGTGCCGATTTGGGGATACACCGATGAGGAAAATGGTGATGGCCAATATCCAGGGCCTTCCATCATTGTCAGCAAAGGCCAGACTGTCTATATTAGCTGGGAGAATGGTCTTTGCCAAGCAGATCATCTTCCGTGTCCTGCGATTCGGTCGGATTTAGCTGAAGCTAATGGCACTATTCCACAGAATGTTCTTGGAGTTGAAAAATATACCTGTGAACATGGTCATGAATATGTAGATACAACTCATGGACATGATTGTGAAGGACGTTTTTCAACGCACTTGCACGGTGGAAAGGTTGCTCCTCATTCTGACGGCTGGCCTGAAACAATGCTCATGCCAAGTCAGCATCCAGCACCCGGACATCATACTACTGTGCCTGGCCAGAAGCATTTGAGTACCTACGAAAACAACCAACGTGCAACCCTGCTTTGGTATCATGATCATGCCATGCACACAACCCGCCTCCATGCTTTCGCAGGCATAGCTGGTGCGTGGATTATCACGGATGAGGAAGAAAAAGGCTTGAATTTGCCTAGCCCTGAAAGAACAATCCCCCTCATTATTCAAGACCGCAATCTTACCGTCAGCAAGGATGGCACAACTAATCCGTTGCAGCAAAATAATCCTTGTGAACTTCTTGTTGATACGATAGAAGGCAAAAAACTTAACTCCTCTCTTATTTTCAATAACTCAAAGGTTCGCCTCCTGCACAAGGTAGAAGGCTATGATCATCCTCCCAAAGATGATCGAAACAATCCGAGTTCTCCTGAACACGGCCCTCTTGAGTTCTTTGGCCCATTGACGCTGGTTAATGGAAAGATTTGGCCGTTCACTAAAGTTGATGCTGACTGGTACAGGTTGCGCATTCTGAATGGTGCTAATTCCAGAACCTATCGGTTACAGTTTGCCCTTGCTGAATGTGATAACAATGGCGTGGTGACAGGATATACGCTTATTAATAATGAAAATACACCGGGGATTGAAACCTGTCCATTCTTTATTCAGCAAATTGGAACAGATGGAGGTTTGCTGCAAGCACCTGTTCAGCTAAACAACGAACTCATTCTGTCTCCAGCGGAGCGGGCCGATATTTTAGTCAACTTTTCTCTTTTTAGCGGAAAAAACATTGTCCTGCTCAATACTGCTGAAGCTCCTTTTGCAAATAAAAAATATCATATTGATGCAATCAATCGACTCAATACGAATGATTATATTGATTATAATGACCCTGCTCATGACAATGTCACTGATCCTGATAAGTGTCCTGATCGAACACCCTATCCGCAGGTTATGATGTTCAAGGTTGGTGCAAAACCTGCTTCTCCTTATAATTTCCAGAATC
The DNA here is from genome assembly GCA_026645415.1 of Candidatus Electronema sp. Lineage (GTDB taxonomy): Bacteria > Desulfobacterota > Desulfobulbia > Desulfobulbales > Desulfobulbaceae > Electronema. The sequence goes on along the minus strand of JAPEVH010000034.1, from coordinate 37,854 downwards.
TCATCAGCAGCTTCAATGAGCTAAGGAATGATCCGAGAAATTCTTTCAATACTGAGAAGCCTGACTGGAAAAAAGACAAAGATCTAGTACGCACCGTGGCGATTGTTGAGAAAAAAACTTCTATGGGGCCTATGCTGGTGCTGTGGGAATTAGAAAACCCTGAGACACTTTCAAAAGATGACCCTATCCTGACGACAACCAAGACTGTGAAGGTTGATGGTGATACGTATGTTGTAGTTGCCGAACGCTTTCAAGACCCTGTCAGTTACATGGTGAAATACGGAAGCACTGAGAAATGGCGTTTCATCAACCTGACAGCAGATACTCACCCAATGCACATGCACCTTGTGCAGTTCCAAGGGGTCACACGCAAGGGTATTTACTCGATCACACCTAACGCTCCGATCCTATACACTACGGATCAAGGCAAATTGTTGATTGATAAAATCATTGTAGATTGGGGAGAAGATGATATCGGGGACAATTTGAAAAATGCTTTATCTACATCTACAGGTGAAGTTATCATCTCCAAATTTCCAAAGATTGGAGATTTGATATTAAGTCTAACTGGTAATCTTAAAACTGGCTATACTGTTCGTATTAATGAGAATGACAGCGAACTTGACGAAAACGAGAAGGGCCTCAAAGACACCATCCGGGTCAATCCCGGTGAGATGGTGGAAGTGGCGGCTAAGTTCGACGGCTACCTTGGCAGGTATGTTTACCACTGCCATCTGCTGGAGCATGAGGATCATGATATGATGCGGCAGTTTGTTGTCACCCGCGATGATCTTGACCATCATAATATGGATTCCGTCAGCAGTGGAGCAACCGACCACCACAAGATGCCTACAATGCCTAAGCCGTGCCCCACCAAAGCGTTGGCGCATGAGATGGCAGTCATTTCTGTCGGGAAAGGCCATGACTGCTGATCTCGGCTGAACAACAAAGATCGGCAAGCAAGCCTCTTTCGGTAAAACGAAAGGGGCTTCTTGATTTAGTAAATCTGGACATCTAGATACAGGACGGGTGGTGCGCATTGCCGCCTTACTGACCAAGATGAGTTGATTTTATCTTGGAAGCCTTGTCATGGAGCAACGGAGCAAAAGTTCTTGCACGGGTATATCATGCTCCTCACGGAGCTTCGCTCGCTTACTTCTCATAGAGTGCCAGTTGCGTGTTGAACTCCAACCGTTCTAGCTCTTGGTTCTGGGTCACTGCTCTGGCAATCATCTCCCCAAAACGGCGTGCTTCATCAAGCTGTTGCCGTGTATGGCCATATTTTGGGTAATGCTCTTTCATCCAAGACAACCGCTCTGGTGTTTCGCCCGCTAGTTTGAGGAATACGCCAATGGTACACCACGGTTCTTTACTGGTATGAGTAAAGATGATGCCGTTTGGCACTCGTGCTCCCAGCCGTTTAAGTAAGGATTTTATACCCCACCAGTGCAGCCGCCAAAAACCCCGGCAGGATATGACTGGAATCACTGCCTGCTGGCCAAAAAGTTGTTTTCCGTCCCGATCAAGGAGCGAGAGCACTGGCCCGCTAGGATTGTAGGACCACGTTGGCCCAGCCAAGAGGATGAGATCATAGGACTCAAAGCAATGCCTAGGGAGCGGTTCAATTGGAACACGTTGCCGGAATAGAGTAACGATCATTTTCTTGATCGTCTTGGGAATAGTGCCAATAGGAAAATGCTGCGGAATGGCCGGAACAATGCGCTCGCAAACTACTTCTGCCTCATATTCAGCCATACCATCAAGCAGGGACTGAACAAGTTTTTTAGTCTGAGAACTGAAAGAATAGTAGAGAACAAGAATGCGTTTAGGCTGCATCAAGTTGTCGATCATGGGATACCTTTACTTTTGCTGGATGAATGAGTTTGATCATTTTTATTGATAAGCAAAGGGATAATAGATTACCACAGAACGCAAAATAAAAAAAGCCTCCTGATCAAAATGATCAGGAGGTTACATAAAATTATAGTCTTTCTTAAGAGCAAAAGACTATGGCTTTTGATGACACTCCCAACAATCTGGCACCTTTTTCTCGGAGATGGTTGCATGACAGCTATCGCAGAACTGCTCTTTGCTGCCGTGACACATCATGCAGCTCATGGTCGGCATCTTCTTATCTTTTTGCTCTGCCAACTTTGCCACAGCATTGGCATGGAAGATTTTAAGATGCTCCATGTGTTTAGCCCGCATTTCTGCCGCAGATGGATGTTCTTGGCCATTTGCAAAAGTGAAGCCCATTAGCATTCCCTTATCAGGAGGCTCTGGAGTCTTCACTTGGCCAGCATTACTCAGGTTGTTGTACCAAATAGGAAGGGTGATCAGCAGAACAAAGATCAACAGTCCCGGTATGATTTTGCCGCTATCGTACATTTCTATCCTCCGTTACCGGCTTATACCAGAGTCCGTAGACCCTCGGTCAGTTCCTGTCTGTTTTCGCCTTCAATTACCAAGGCGTTACCTACCAGCTCACTCACACCTGCCACGCTCACTTCTGGTACCCAGTAATCCATTAAGGTACTCAAAGTAGCCCGATCAATAGCACAGATGCAGGCCAAAGTGTTGATGGCATGTTTGTCATAAACATGCTTAACCGCGTTAGCCCGTGGTAAACCAGAACGCATCCGCAACTCCATAATCTCTTCTGTGTTCAGGGCGGTACCAGAACCACAGCAGAAAGTTTTCTCACGGATGGTATTTTCCGGCATCTCATACCATTTCTCAAGCACGTTGTTGAGGATATAACGCGGCTCCTCTAGCATACCCATAGCGCGGGCTGGATTACAGGAATCATGGAAAGTTGCCTTAACATGGGCGTTACGGCTCTTATCGAGCTTGATTTTACCGTGCTTGATCAAGTCAGCAGTGAACTCGCTGATATGCACCATCTTAGTTGAGGTTGCATTATCAAAGACAGTGCCGGTCATTGGTGACTTAGGCACTTCGAGGAAGTCAGCCGGGCCGTTCATGGTGTCCATATACTGATGGATTACCCGCCACATGTGGCCGCACTCGCCGCCGAGTATCCATTTTACGCCCAGACGCTTGGCTTCAGCATACATCTTAGCGTTCAGTTTCTTCATCATCTCATTCGAGGTGAAGAGGCCGAAGTTGCCGCCCTCAGAGGCGTATGTTGACCACGTGTAGTCCAAACCAATGGCTTCAAAAAGCAACAAATAACCCATGCAGGTGAAGATGCCTGGCTCGGCAAATACGTCTGCTGATGGGGTGATGAACAGCACCTCTGCCCCTTTGCGGTTAAAAGTCGGGTTGACCTTAACCCCGGTCAAATTTTCAAGATCCTCACAAAGGAACTCCACATTGCCTTTGAACGCCTGCGGAGTTAGGCCCATGTGGTTGCCGGTCCGATTCGAGTTAGAAACCGGCTCCATAGCCCAGTTAATACCACAGCCGACCAGATGCAACAGTTCGCGCAGCATCATGGTGATCTCGGCAGTATCAATGCCATAAGGACAGAATACAGAGCAGCGGCGGCATTCTGTACACTGATACGCATACATAAACCACTCTTTCAGCACTCCAACAGTCATCTTTCGGCCGCCTGCCATTTTACCGAGCAGCTTACCTGCCAAGGTGAATTCTTGCCGATAAATCGAACGGAGCAGTTCGGCCCGCAATACTGGCATGTTCTTGGGATCGCCAGTACCAAGGAAAAAATGACACTTGTCTGCGCAGGCTCCACAACGAACGCAGCAATCCATGAAAATCTTGAGCGAGCGGAAGCGTTTCAGTCGATCTGCCAGCCCTTTAATGATGATCTCTTGCCAGTTTTCCGGCAGCTTCCAGTCTTCGTCCTCTGGATTCCAAGCACGGGCGTTAGGAAAGCTGACACCCTGTTGACTGTTGAGATACTCTAGTTTTTCTGGCTTGGTTGGATAGGCATAATTGCCGGGTTTGAATACTGCCGGAATATCCATCCAGTCTTTTTCCGGCATCGAACCGGTCATCAGCGTTGGTTCTTCGACCACGCTTTTTGCCAGCTCATCTTTTTTTATGACGGCCATTGTAATTATTCCTTATGCACCTGTTATTCGTCAGCCTTGCGGCAGTTCCTTTTCCACCGGGATGCCCTGCTCAATCATATCCGCCCGGAACTCGTCCTCATAAGAAGCATAGGAATGGGGTTTGATGTCTGGGTTCCACGGATTAACATACCGACGCATCCTGCTGTCATTAGCCATATTACGGGTCGGGCTAAGAAAAACGCCGCCCATGTGCATCAGCTTGGAGAAGGGGAAATAGGCCAGCAGGCTAGAAACCAAGAACAGATGTACGTAGAAAATAGGGGCGATGTCCGCAGGAAGTACAGGCTTGAAGGTTGTCAGACCAAGAGCAAGCTGTTTGATGGCAACAATGTCAACACCAGTGCGGAGGAAATAGCGCATTGTTATGCCGGAACTTACGATTCCAATCAGGAGGAAAAGGGGAAAATAGTCGTTGGCCAAGGAGATGTAGCGTACTGGCCGGAGGGTAAAACGACGCAGCAAAAGGGCCAGCAGGCCCAGAAGAATAAGCGCGTCAGTAACGTACATTGAAAGTTCTGGGGTAAGATGTAAGGAAACACCGTCCAGACTGTCCAGTGCGCTAATGACAAATGGTACCGGCTCTAAGAAGAGACGTAAATGCCGAAGCACTACCAGTAGCATACTGTAATGAAAAAGAATGCCAAAAAACCAGAGCCATCTGGTGGACTTATAGCTCAACACTGGGCCAGGCTTGATGCTGGTTTTAGTGTTGCGCCAAAGGGAGCGGAAGAGAAAAACTTCCAGAAACATCCGGCCGAGAACTTCGCCTGTGCTCACCGGGGCTTCCAGTTTGTCTCGCTTCACCCAAGGCATGGAGTAACCTTGCCCGCAGGTGGTAGGAATTTTGAACGGCACTGGTGATCTAGCCCAGTAAAGGACCCGCCAACAAAAGCCGCTGACAAACAGAAACAGGGCCGCGTAAGGCACTACAATACCAAAAAGGTCTTGTAGGCCGAGGATCGCGGACCCTATCCACGCAATCACCGCCAAAGCAATGACTACAGCCAAGGGGAAGATGTACTTCATTGATCGCTCCCTCTCTTCAGGTTGAAAAAAAAGATAAATATCTTAAAGCATACTTTCTATGCTTTGTCCGCAGCGCAGCTTTTGTTTGTTTCTTGCAGATTCTTTTGTACCAATGCTGAAGCGCAAGCTGAATCTGTGAGGATATACGTCCCGCTTTTCAGCTCTCGAATTCGGGCCTTATGAAGTTGCTCGCGACAGGCCATATACAGATCAAAGGCATGGAGCGTCAATCTATCTACGTCACCATCAAAGGGTAGTAGTTCTGTAAGGAGACTGCGACAATCCTTGTCCTCTGAAAATACCTGCCGTACCACCCATTTCAAATCCATAATTGGAGCAACAGCTTGGGCTGGCGTAAACTCCTGTACCGCTCTGATACGGATGATTTGATCTAATGGCTCAACAAAATTCTGTGAGGTTGCTCCAGCGACAAGTAAGCGAAAGAGTTGCGTTAATCCTTCCCGAATATTGCTACCAACCGGATTGGCAAAGCGATCCAGAGATTTTTTAAAGAAATCAGAGGACACATAGGTATCTAGTACTCGTTCTGTCCACAAAGTGAGGATTTTCGCCTCGTTACTCTTTAAGGCATCTGCTATCTTCGTCATAATGAAATTCTTTCCTCTATCATGATTAGCCGCTTATTTCAAGAAAAATTTCATTTTTTGTTCTTCGCAGTCTGGGCAACAGCAGCGGAGTTGTCCATCAGATACAGGGATAAATCTGCATAAGGATCCTGAGCTAATTCCTCGTCAAGACTCTTTTTCTCTGTGCTTGACTCTTCCTCATCTACTGCTTCTTCATCAACACCACCAACAGACTCTGCCTCTTTCAACGCCTTTCGGTCCTGAAGAACTCCAGCGAGATAAACAGGTACCATACTGTCTTCTTTGTGCTGTTTTGTACGTAAACTTTCCACTTTGATTTTTTGGAATTTTTTGCTCGTGGTTAGATACGTATCACTTTCTAAACGAGCCTTTGTTGCATTGAGTTTGGCACCTGTCCATGTCTTATATCGGACAGGCTCGACCTGATCCCAAGGTAAGGAATTATCTAGGTACTGTTCGCCAGTTTCTAAGTAATCCAGCACACTAGGCAATACCACATCTGGAACAATCCCCTTATACTGGGTAGAGCTGCCATTGACCCGGTAAAATTTCTGAATAGTGATTTTGAGTGCCCCAAGATCATCATACTTTTTTCGATAGAGGAGCGGTAAGTTACGGTTTAAATCAACCAAAGCCTGCACGGTCCCTTTGCCATGCGTATGCGCCCCGCCGACAATCAGTGCGCGGCCATAATCTTGTAATGCTCCTGCAAGAATTTCTGAAGCAGAAGCCGCAAACTGATTAACCAAGACAAGCATCGGGCCATCATAGACCATGTCTTTGTCCTCATCCTCCAGAACGAGAATCCGGCCCTCAGAGTTTTTGATTTGCACTACCGGACCACCAGGCAGGAATAAACCAGAGACTTCGACTGCATCTGCTAAAGAACCGCCACCATTGTTGCGCAGGTCAAGAATAAGTCCAGTAATGCCTTTCTTTTTGAGCTTGCGTAACTCACTGCGAGTATCATCGGTAACATTACGGGACGCATCCCCATGCTGATCCCCAGAAAAATCTCGATAAAAGGCCGGAATTTTCAGATAACCTATCTTCTGCCCTTTCTCGTCTTTTAAAACCGTGGATTTGACAAAGGTATCCTCCAGCTTAACGACATCCCGAATGATAGGAATTACGAGGCGACTGCCATCTGGTCGAGCAATCGTGAGTCGTACCTCGGTGCCTTTTGGGCCACGAATATAGGAAACTGCCTCCCGAATACTCATCGAAGAAATATCCAACGGCTCGCCATCCTTTTCTGCGACTGCCAAGATGCTATCTTCAGCGTGCAGTTGCCCCTGCGCTGCGGCAGGGCTGCCAGGGATAATGTTCACGACTTTGATATGGCCATCATCTTCCCGCAGGAGAGCACCAATGCCTTCCAGAGAACCGCTCATGTGGATGTCAAAGTCTTCTTTGGACTCAGGTGCCATATAGTCGGTATGCGGGTCAAATGACTTGGCAATAGCCTCAAAATAGCGGTTATAATGTTCCTGCCTATCAATTTTTCGCAGCCTATTCAGATACTGATCATTTTTTTTTCGGACCTTTTCTAATGCAGCAGTCCAAAGTTTCTGATCGATCTGCGCAGTTGCATCAGCAACAACTTGCTTTTCCTCTTTATTTTTGTTTTTTTCTTTCTCAATCTCTTCAAGATAGGAGTCAATCACCTCCAGCTTGAGAGAGAGTCGCCAACGTTCCCTCAGCTCCTCTTTATTCGCTGCCCAGCTAATTTTTTCAGGATCACTTTGCAGCGATTCCTTTTGGTTGGGATCAAAGCCAGCATCTAAGATTTGCTGAATCATATTTTCAACTTCTTTAGCCCGTCGATTGAGTAAACCCCGCCCTGCATCTGGAAGAAGAATATGCCCTTGGTTGATTTCGTCATCAATTTTATCAGCAAACTCATTGAGCTGCTTTACATCTGAGGCGAGTAGAAACTGTTTACGTGGATCAAGTTGTTTCAGATAAAGATCATAAGCTGCCCGCGACATATCGTCATCACAGATCTTATGGGAAAAATGCTGGGCAGGGAGCTGATGACAGAGCATAGAAGCGATAAGGCGATTCCGGTCAGCATCAAATTCTGGCGACAAAACCGCCTTGCTGTGCGCAGAAGAGCTAATAAGCAGAGAAAGTAAAAATCCGCTGAAAAGAAAACGATGCAGCCGCATAAGATAAAACTCCAAGAAAAATGCGAACAGACCAAGTCTGAGACGATCTGTCGGAACGATATTGCAAGAAAAAATAAGCCGCAGTGAGTAATTCAATAGGCTGGAGAAACAAGTTAAATACCATGCGTTGGCACAAATGTAAACAAGGAAAAGGGAAGAACTGTCCCTGTTTCCTGTCTCTCCAACATGGCTTGTTCACAAGAGCGGTCTAGCTGTCTTTTTTGCTTAAACAACTTGACTCAACAAAAAAGCTGCTTGCGCCCCTTCCCAGCAAAATGGTAAACAGGGCCGGAGTCTGCATTGTAGTTTGCTGGATAAACGCTGTTCATCTTTTATTTGTTGGGAGAAAAATTTTATGGCTGCTGTTACTCCGTTCCGTGCCCTGCGCTACAACCCGGAAAAAATTGCGCGACTGGAAGACGTGATAACCCCACCCTATGACATCATTTCTGCTGGAGATGGCGAAAAGCTGCGGCAGAAAAATCCTTATTCAATGATTAACCTTGATCTGCGTAACACCTCGCAGGATGAAACCGATGATGATGGTCGTTATCAGCAAGCTCATAATCGTTTTACTGCTTGGCAAGACGAAGAAGTGCTGGTCCGTGATGCACAGCCTGCCATCTATTTGTATGCTATAGAATACCAACATCCTAGCGGCAAACGACTGACCCGCAAAGGGATTGTCTGTTTGGTTGGACTGGCTGAGTTCAGTGAAGGCATAGTTCGGCCGCATGAGAAAACTTTTGCCGGAGTGATTAGCGACCGGTTGAAGTTAATGGAAACCTGTGAGGCGCAGTTCAGCAAAGTTTTTTCTATCTATTCTGACCCGCAGCAGGAAGTCATCCACACTCTGGAACAGGCGCAGGAAAACGCGCCGGTACTGGAAGTTACTGACGGCAATGCGAACACCCATAGCCTCTGGCGGGTCACGGACGCAAATGCTCTTAGCAAGGTGCAGCAGCTCTTTACCGAGAAACCGGTCTATATTGCTGATGGACACCACCGCTACACCACTGCTTTAGAGCACCGCCGCCGCGCTCTGGCTGCTAATCCTGATTTGCCTGCTGCTGATCCGAGTAATTTCATCATGATGTATCTCTGCGGCTGTGAGGATCCCGGTCTCTCTGTTCTACCGACGCATCGCTTAGTGCGCTGGCCAAGTGAAATGAGCGCAGACGTGCTCGCTGAGAAGCTCCGAGCGGACGTAAAAGTCAAAGAAATTACTCAAAGTAGCCGGGAAAGCCTGCTTGCTGAAACATTCAACCAGATGGATGAAGCTGCTGTGAGCAGTGGCCTGCCTGCTTTTGGAGTGTATCATCCCGGAGAGAACCGCGCCTTCCTGCTTACCGCTCCCAAAGAAACTTTGACTGATAATCCAGCCTTGGTTGATAAACCAGAAGTGCTGCGCAGTTTAGATGTTGTTGTGCTGTCAGAAGTGTTGATTGGTCGCTGTCTCGGCCTGAGTCATGAGCAGTGTGCCAAGGGTAAACTGATCAGCTATCTGAGTGATCCAGATGAAGCCTTGGATACAGCGGTTAAAGAGAGTGTGAATGATGATGGACACACGCCATTGCTCTTTTTGCTTAATCCGACCAAAGTTGCACAAGTCTTACAGGTAGCTGACAGCGGTAATATCATGCCGCATAAATCGACCTTCTTTTATCCAAAAATCCTCACAGGTCTCCTGATCAGAAAGTTGGATGAGACAGTGCCATTCTAAGTAATGCTGTTTACTGATGACACCCTGTTTGATGGCCAAGTTATTTGCCGTCAGCACCGTGACGGCTATCGCTTTTCGCTGGATGCGGTGCTCTTGGCTCATTTCTGCCATCCAGCAACGCGAGATCGAGTCTTGGATATTGGCTGCGGCTGTGGGGTGATCGGCCTGATTCTTTGTCATCGTTTTGCTTATCTTCAGCTTACCGGGCTAGAGCTACAACCTGCTTTAGCAGCACTGGCTCGGAGCAATGTTGCAGCCAATCAGTGGCAAGACCGTTTTACTGTCCAGCAAGGCGATCTACGCCAAATCAACGATTTTGTTGAGCCAGAATCTTATGATCTGATACTGAGCAATCCGCCGTATTATCAACCTAGGAGTGGTAGGGTCAGTCACGCTGATGAATGTGCCCTTGCTCGGCATGAATTGACTGCTGATCCAGATTCGGTGTTCACGGCGGCCGCCTTTGCGGTCAAGAACCGGGGTGCAGTGTGTTGCATCTACCCAGCCGAGCGATTGGCAAACGTTTTGGCGATGATGCAGCAGAAACGCTTGGTGCCAAAACGTCTCCAGCCTGTGTACAGTTATCCTGAAGCTGACCAAGCGCGCTTGGTATTAATTGAGGCCGTCAAAAATGGTGGCAAGGGGTTAGCCTTTTTGCCACCACTGTATATTTATCAGTACAAAAATGGGCCATATTCGCCTGTAATCCAAGAGATGTAGCTGCATGATATCGGATAAACCTTTCGACTAAAAAAATACAAAGGTCACTACAATAAACAGTGGAATCAGGATCGCACCTGACCAGCCCATGTAGCCAAAGAAACTCGGCATTCTAACTCCGCTTTCCTCAGCAATTGCCTTAACCATAAAATTAGGGCCATTGCCAATATAGGAGTTTGCCCCCATAAAGACCGCACCGCAGGAAATAGCTACCAGCAAACGGGCGGCTTCTGCACCTCCTGTAGCAAGGAATTCTGCCAAATATTTCTGTCCTTCCACACTGACACCTAAATGCCCACAGGCCGTAGCCGCAAAGGTCAGGTAGGTTGGAGCATTATCGAGAAAACTGGACAGCAGCCCTGTTGCCCAGAAGAAATGCCACGGCTCGTTCAAGCCCAGCTCTTTGCCATGTGTATTCAGCACCATCAGCGGGGCAATCATGGTAATGAAAATACCAGCAAAAAGGATGGCTACTTCAATGATTGGTGCAAAGGTAAATCTATTATCGGCACGGATTTCTTCCTTTGTGCTGAAATAAGCTGCCAGTGTAAGTCCAACCATGAGGCCTTCTTGGACACCAAAAGGCCATTCGCCACCCCAAGCCTGTCCTTTGCCAAGAATCACCAGCACAATTCCAGCTAAAAATAAGAGATTTTGCCAGCCAAGAATACGCAGTGGTTGATGTTGCATGACCTCTTCGAGCTGTGATCCTGGACGGCGTTTTTCCTCTCGATCAAATATCCATTGATCAAGCAGATTAGCAAATATAATGAGGAAACCGTTGACAAAAAGCCATTCCTTCCAGAGCCGCAGTGTCCAGCTAAAATGAACCCCTTTCAGGAAGCCAAGAAAGAGTGGTGGATCACCAAGAGGTGTAAGTAGACCGCCGCAGTTTGAGACGACAAAGATAAACAAGACCACAAGATGGACTTTATTCTCTCGTTTCTCGTTGGCGCGCAGCAGAGGACGAATCAGCACCATTGAAGCACCAGTAGTACCAATCAGGCTTGCGGAAATCGCTCCAATAACAAGGAACATCGTGTTCGAGAGAGGCGTTCCTGCCAAGGAACCTTTTATATAAATCCCGCCAGAAATAGTAAATAAGGCTCCAAGGAGAATGATAAAAGGCAGGTATTCATAAAGAATCGCATGGTACAAGGCAACCCAGCCTGCATGACCGAAATTGAGCAGCATGTAGCTGGCAAAGATGATTGCAAATAAGCAACTCACCTTTGCGCGGTTGTGGTTGTGTTCCCACCACTGATTTGCCACGAGGGGAAGTACGGCAATACAGCCCAGCAGCATGGCAAAAGGAAAAATCCAAATAGGTGAGATAGCCAGTCCATGTCCGCCGCCTTCTGAGGCAAGAAGCAGCGTTGGCGAACAAAGGAGCAGAAAAGCAAGAAAGAAGAGACTACGGGAGAAACGAGACATTGTTACAATTCTCTCTTTTGCAGAGGTTTGAAAGTAAATACATCAGCCAGTCATCATTCCAGCAACTGGGCCGGGCATGAGAGTGGCTATGGTTCCGGCATGAATGGACTTTACCCCAAAACTGACAACATCGCCACGTCGTTCAGGCGTTACCGTACCAATGCCGCCGACCATAATACCAAGCAAAGCGAAATTGGCAAAGTCGCAAAGGGCATAAGTGATGGTGCGGTGAGTCGTACACTCTAGCAAGTTTTCATTTGTTCAGCAAAGAGACACCTAGGTAACTCTTACGGAGACACCAAGGTGACTCTCGTGGAGTCACTAGGGTAACTCGGATGGAGACACCAAGGTGTCTCTTTGGGAGTTACCTAGGTGTCTCTTTGGGAGTTACCTAGGTGTCTCCTGCGAAGGGCTATCCATGTCCTCGCAATTCATACGGCCCCCGCCGTGCTGCCCGCACCTGTTTCAAGCCATCGCGGTATTTCTCCAGTTCAGGATGGCCGACGGTCTCTGCAAGCCGAACGGCATGGCGAATATATTCCTCAGCCTTGGCAAGGTCGCCTTGGTCTGCTGAGGTGACTCCGAGTTCTGCTCGCCGCTGCTACTGTTAGTGTAAACATTGCCACCTACCGCTACGCCACCCGCACCAGCAGCAACCGAACCCGGCCCTTGCGCTATCGCCCCAGAACCACTCTGCACAGCGTGATACGCCGCCTGCGGTTGCACTGCCTTGAGCAGCTCTTGCAGCCTCCCAGCAGCCTCCAGTATCTCCTTATCTTGATGCGCTCCACTCTTTGCCAGCTCCTCCGCAACTACTGCCTTGCGTGCTTCGGAGTCTGGGTTCTGCTCCAATTGCTGCACCGCCCCGGCCAGCGCGCTCTTTTCCCCGTACCTGCTGCATATCAGTTCCTTCAGCTTGGTGTAGCTGTACTTCACAGCCTCCACGCCTAAACTCCCCAGCGCAGATGCAATCATAGAAGTGATAAAGTCCATCCTCTTCCCTCCATTGGTGAGTGTTTAAAAAGATACAGGGGTGAAACGGAGCTGCCCGTTTCACCCCTGTTTGGGACTTGCCTAGTGATCAGCAGCAATTACTCGCCGACAATGATCTCCTGCCAAATCTGGTTGTAGTCTTTGAGTGACTCACCAAGATCTTCCTTGAACTCAGAGCGGGCCAGATCAGCAATCTCATAGTTTGGCTTTACCTTCATCAGGTCACGGGCCGGAACATTGATGGACGGCAGCATGAGAAAATCAGCAATCTGGGCAAAGACCTTTGGCTCATGAATGTAGTTCATGAAGGTGTACGCCAAGTCCTTGTTCTTAGCCGTCTTGAGCAAAACCATGTTGTCCATGTACATGGCACTGCCTTCTTTGGGAATGAAAAAGGCCACATCTTGTTTAGCGGCCTCATCTAATTCAAGGAAGATATTTTCCTGATAGCCCTGCACAACCCAGAATTCACCAGCAGCAAAGCCCTTGCCAAAGGACTCGGCATCAAACTTAACAATGTTCTTTTTCCACTGCTTGACTAATTCCTTGGCCTTTTGCAGTTCTTCAAGGCTTTTGGTATTCACCGAATAACCAAGCGACTTCAAGGCAGCACCTAAGACCTCACGCATATCATCAAGCATGGTCATGCGGCCTTTTAGATCATCTCGGTTGAAGATCGACCAGCTCTTGTCAAAGTCTTTGACAAATTTGGTGTTCACTGCCACACCAGCCGCACCCATCATGTAAGGAACTGAATACTGTGAACCCTCATCAAAATGAATCTTAGCCAGCACCTCTGGGTCAATATTGCTGAAGTTAGGAATTTTCGTCTTGTCAATTGGCTCCAGCATATTCTCTTTGATCATGATCGAAACATAATCACCAGAGGGGAAGACAAGGTCATAGCCACTGCCACCTGCCTTCAGCTTGGTGAACATTTCTTCATTAGAAGAGTACATGTCATAAACAACTTTGACATTGTATTCTTTCTCAAAGTCTTTCAGCACTTGATTAGGAATGTAATAGGTCCAGTTGTAGATATACAGTGTCTGAGCCGTCTCTTGTTGCTGAGGCTTTTGCACCACCTTCTGCTCGGTCGGCTTTTCTTTTTCGCCTTCCGAACATCCACTGACTACCATGCTGACAATCGCTGCGGCAAGCAGCATGAACACGTTCCTTTTTTTCATCAAAGCACCTTTGGTGATTAATATTTGTTATCTCTTCAACAGGGAAGAATAGAGATTCTTGCTTGACAGAGCTAGCAGGGCTGTGCCGACAATAATGACCACAGACAGCGCATTGATGGTCGGTGACACACCAAAGCGGATCATGGAGAAAATATGCAATGGCAGGGTTGAGGAACCTGGCCCGGCAACAAAAAAGGTGATGACAAAGTCTTCTAACGACAGGGTAATTGCTAATAACAGACCTGCAATAATGCCTGGCATAGAGATCGGCAGAATGACTCGCAGGAGCATGTCGATCTCTGTGGCTCCCAGATCATAAGCTGCCTCAACAATGGAAAAATCAAATTCCTCCAGCCGGGCCATTACGGTCATCAGGACAAAGGGAATGTTGAAAGTGACATGGGCGAGGAAAATAGTAAACAGACTGAGACTAAGGCCGATCTTGTTGAAAAAAATAAGAATGGACACACCAATAATGATTTCTGGCAAGATGACCGGAAAAAAGGTCAGCGTCTGTATAGCCTTTTTCATCCTAAAGCTGTACCAGCAGAGGCCAATTGCTCCCAAGGTACCGATTACGGTTGCCACGACTGAAGACGAGATGGCTACAATGATGCTGTTCCAGAAGCTGTGCCAAAGCGGCCCAGAATTGTAAAATAGCTCATGATACCATTTGAGGGAAAAGCCTTCCCATCGCATGGACTTAGAGCTGTTGAACGAAGAAATGACCAAGATGGCCAACGGAATATGCAGGAATAGAGTAACAAAGACGAAAACACCAAAGGAGAATTTGCCCGGCTTGCTCATCTACAGCTCCTTCTTGTTCTGCGAACGCATGAAAAAGAGCACCGCCAGCATGGTCACGAAAGTCAGAACAACTGACATGGACGAGGCCAGAGGCCAGTTGCGGGTGATGTTCAGCTCGCGTTCAATCAGATTGCCCAGCATCCAGCTACTCGTGCCACCGACTAGCTTGGGCACGGCAAAGTTGCCAAAGGTGGGAATGAAGGTGAAGAGCACGGCGGTGGTGATGCCGCTGCGGATGTTGGGAATCATTATCTTCCACAGAGCCTTAGTCTTGGACGCACCTAGATCCATTGCCGCTTCGATGAGCGAAAAATCAAACTTCTCAATCGTAGAATAGAGCGGAAAAATGGCAAAGGGAATAGTGGTGTAAACAATCACCAGAATGATAGCCCCGCGATTGTAGAGAAACTGGATCGGCCCGTCTGTCAAGCCTACTCCCATCAAAAAGCTATTGAGTAGGCCGTTGCTGCCAAGAATAGTTATCCACGCATAGATGCGGATCAAAAAGTTCGTCCAGAAAGGAATGATGATCAGCATCAGAAGCAGGTTTTTCTGTGAGCTTCTGGCGATGTAATAGGCGGTCGGCAGGGCTAACCCAACCATCAGGGCCGTGGAGAGCACCGCAATAATGATGGTGTTGAGCAGTACCTTGAGCACCGCCGTGTTGAACAGCGAGCGGTAGGCGGCAAGAGAAAAATGTGGCTCCACTCCGCCGTAGAGACCTTTGGCAAGAAAGCTGTAGCTCAGGGTGATAAGCAGGGGTACAGACAGAAAAGCACAGAGCCAGAAGGCAACCGGCCCTACATAGATTGGCCCGTAATTCTTGCGCATTTACTTGCTGACCTCCACCATGAAGCTATCTTTGGTGTTCCACCAGAGGCAAACTTTGTCTTTCCAAGAGATCGGCTTCTCATCCATGAAGTACTGAACATGCTGGCGAAAAACAATCAGCGGCTCTTTATCCTTGCTAACCCGGATAAAATATTTAGTCTGAAAGCCGGTGTAAATCATATCCTCAACTACTCCGTGCAGAACATTGACATCTGGCGGCAAATTGTCTGGCTTTTCTGGAGCAACGCGGATTTTTTCAGGCCGTACAGTTAGTGCAACCTTGCTGCCTTGCTGCACTTTTTTGTCGAGATAAATGGTAAAATTACCATAATCAGGCGAGTCGAAAAGTGCGTGTTCATTGTCAGTGACAGCAGCTATAGTGCCGTGGATATAATTGGTTTCCCCAATAAAACGAGCAACAAATTCATTGGCTGGGCTTTCATAAATCTCGGCAGGACTGCCGATCTGCTGGATTTCCCCTTTGTTGAGGACGCAGACCTGATCAGAAACGCTCAGAGCCTCGGCCTGATCATGGGTGACATAAATAAATGTGATGCCAACCTTGTCATGGATGGCATCCAGTTCCAGCAGCATGTGCTGACGTAGCTTGGCATCCAAAGCGGAGAGCGGCTCGTCAAGCAGCAGTACCCGTGGCTGATTGATCAGGGCGCGGGCAATGGCCACCCGCTGCTTTTGGCCGCCGGAAAGCTGGCTCGGATATTTTTTGCTCTCCGTCTCCATTCGGACGAGTTCAAGATTTTCCTGCACGGCCCGCTTGATTTCTGCTGCGGCAATTTTTTTCAGTCGCAAAGGAAAAGCGACGTTCTCAAAAACTGTCAGATGAGGAAAGAGGGCGTAATTCTGAAAAATGGTGTTGACTTGCCGTTTGTTTGGCGGCAGAGGCAGAATGCTCACGCCATCAAAACAAACATCGCCTTCAGTCGGCGTTTCAAAGCCGCCAATAATACGGAGTAAGGTGGTTTTTCCACAGCCAGAAGGGCCGAGCATGGAATAAAAGCCACCTTTAGCAATGGTCAATGAGGCATTTTTCAGAGCAGAAAAATCGCCAAAACTCTTAGATACATTTTCAACAGTAACCTGACTGCTTTTCACAGAATCAACCCGCTGCTGATGAAATGCCGCCCCTGTCTGCCTCATGCTGCCAAGGGGTATTTCTTTGCTAAAAAAAGTGCAATTCCGGGATATTGCCAGAATCTAGCGCAAAGCAGAAAAATACCCTGTCAGACAGTATTGTGTCAAGATAAAAGCATGAACTTCTATGCGTTTGATTTTGTCTGTTAGGCGAGGAAAGAAAGGATGCAGAATTGCTCTTCCGCAAGAGAGGATTCGACCGGCCTACATGAGGCTATCTCTACCATGCAGGCCGGTGAGAAAGTGATTCAGCTTTTAGCGTGCTTCTTTTTTTGTGCCCTATTGAGTAAATCGCCAAAAGTACCCATTGATTTGGGTGCCGTGTCCTTCGGCGGTGGAGTCCAGTTTTGTTCCTCCTCAACTTTAGGCGTATAATCTTCTGGTACCAAAGAAATACGCTGCTGGGCCTTTTCCACATTATCGATCTTCACGGTTACTTCTTGACCTACAGACAAGACCTCACGTGGGTGATTAATTCGGCGACCACCGCCCAGCTTGGAAATATGCAACAAGCCATCAACGCCTGGTTCCAAGTTGACAAAGGCTCCAAAAGCGGCTAGACGAGAAACTGTACCGCTGTGAACGCTAGAAGGCGCGTATTTTTCCTCTACTCGGTCCCAAGGATTTTCCAGCGTATCCTTTAGGCTTAGAGAAATCCGTTCTTTGTCCCAGTCAATCTTTTTAATGAGCACGGATACTTGCTGGCCGACACTGAGAACATCTTCAACCCGCTCGGTCTGCCCCCAAGCCAACTCAGAGATCGGAATCAGACCATCCGCGCCACCAAGATCAACAAAGGCACCAAAATCACGAATCGAGCTGACTGTACCCTCAACCCGGTCGCCCTCATGTAGGCTATCACGGAGTTGCTGCTTGCACTGCTCGCGTTCTTCTTCCAGTAAAGCACGGGCTGAGACAATAATGTTGCGGCCCTTTCTACCGAACTCAATGATTTTGAAAGCCATTTCCTGCTCAAGATAAACATCTGCTGACTCTGCTCGATGCAGCCCCATCTGTGAGTAGGGACAGAAGGCACGGTGCCCGGCCACTGTGATTTGGAAACCGCCTTTTATCTCCTCCTTCACCATGCCCTTGACAGGAATGCCAGCCTGAAATGCCTGTTCCAGCTCTTCCAGTCCAGCAGCCCGCCCGGAACCGATACGGGTGGTAAAAACCAGTTCACCGCCGCGCTGAGTGAGAAAAAAGACCTTGGCCTTATCACCAACACAGATGGTCAATTCGCCCTCTTCGTTGCGACATTCGGCTGCGTTAAGAACTCCCTCGCTTTTGCCGCCGAGGTCAAGGAAGATGTTCTCGCCGCTAATGTCGGCAACAACTGCCTCTATTTTGTCGCCGGGACGGAGTTGCTGGCCGGTGACATTTTTTTCTTGGAACAGGTCTGCAAAGCTTTCTTGGGTCATGGTGATAATTGTAAAGCAATAATAAGACGTGATAGCCTGTTAAAGATCAACAAACTGCTTTTATGCGGCAACTAGTCGGATCATATATAATTAAGCAGTGAAATAACTGCAATACAGAAAAACGATTTATCAAAAGGTTTTTTGCGTTGAGCTAACAGCTCTGCCATTATGATTATTTCAGCGAAGAAGAATGCGAACAAGAGGACAACAACAGTTAAAAGAATCCAGCTTAGTTCGCAACGAATTAAAAAGGAAACAGAAGTAAATTAAATATAGAAAATCCAAGTGCAAACGATATAATAGAACTTCCTGTCTGACCAAGCCTGTTCCCTATATGTTTTAAAATGTTGTTTATTCTTATGGATCTGCATCCATAGATATTAACTATAACTCCGAATAAAATATAAATAGTAAAAATAAATCCAAAAGCACGAGCTGGGAGAAAATCATTAAAAAGAGTACGTGTCCATTGTGAATTTTCTAATATACCAAATTCTTGAAAACGACCTTCCCATATAAGCATAATGCCAACAGCAAGACCACAGAATCCAAAGAAATAAATATCTTTTTCAATTTCTTGCCTGAGACGACTAATTGAGTTTTTCAAATCATCTCTTATAATAGAACTCATTTAGGTTCAGAAAATAGGCCAATTTATTGCCGAACTATCTCAGTCCCCTGCGGCACATCCAGCCGGACAAGTTCCTCGGCCACTTTTGCAGAATTCGCAGGCAACGTATTAAATTTGACATTACTAAATTCTAATTTTGTCAGCGTATCAAAATGATCTTCCAAAACCAGCTTCCGAATCACAGAATTGCTATCAAACCAACAATGCACAGTTTTTATCTGCCCGTGTGGCTTCTTTGGCACAAGCTGAACTACCTGTAGTTCTCTGCTGTCGGCAAAGCGGCTATCCGCAGGATGCAAGGAAAAATCATCAAGTAAATTACGATTTCCTGCAAAAAGTGAATAGGTAATATCAGATTCCAGCTCGGCTGCTGAGGAAACTAAGAGCTGCTTGTCTTTTTGTGTATAAATGGATAGTTTTTTGCCGTCATTGACAATAATTTGTACATCCGGCGCAGTGTAGTTCCAACGCATGATTCCCACGCTATTAGGCGAGGGCCGATAGAAAATACAAGTCCCTGCTCCTTGCCGAGCACGTCTGTCACTGCCAGTGGTTTGCTGGAAATCAAAGCTAAGGCTGGTTAAACTGCGATATCGTTTTTGTACCGCCTCAACTTGTTGTCGTAGATCTGCCCAAGCAGTATCCACCAAGAGCAGGCAGATAAGCAAAAACAATATAGAACTTCGAAATGCAACCTTAGACATCGACTTTTTCCAAATAAATGGGACGGCCAAAAATTCGATCAGCAAGCCGCTGCACCGGGCCGGTGCTATCGGAAACAAAAAAGCGGCTCTGCCGCTCATGCTCCGTCATATTTGAGCCGATTTCAGGATTTTTATCAAGAAATTCTTTCAGGTGCCGTGCTGCTTCTGCTGAGGAGTCAACCAACCGTACTTTTTTACCTATCCGTGCCTGAATTAAATCACCGAGTAGGGGATAATGCGTACAGCCAAGAATAAGTGTATCAATCTGATGCTGGTGCAACGGATAGAGATAACGGCGCAGAATCATTTTTGTTTCTTGCTTGCCAAGCCAGTCTTCCTCTACTAGAGGAACCAGCAACGGACAAGCTTGACTGGCAATTCGACAGGCGGGCCGAACTGTAGTCAAACGAGCCTCATAGATTTTAGAACGTATCGTTGCTCTGGTGCCAATAATACCAATCCTGCCTGCGGTACTCGCCATTGCTGCTTTTTCTACCGTTGCTGTAACAACATCAATAATCGGCAATGTATATTGTCGCCGCAGCGTTTCGGCAGCAGTTGCTGCCGCCGAATTACAGGCAATGACCACGACTGTTGCACCCTGCTGAATCAGAAAATCTATATTACGGCAGCAACACGTAGTGATGACTTCAGAGCTTTTAGAACCGTAGGGGCTACGAGCAAGGTCGCCAAAATAAATCAACGGCAACTGAGGACATAAGTCCTCAATTGCCTTGGCAACGGTCATGCCACCGACCCCGGAGTCAAAAACTCCGATCATGCGGATTTTTTCTTTTTCCCAGCCCGTTCAGCAATGGACTTACGAAGGTTTGGATGAATACCGCGCTCTTTACTGGCTGCTGAACGCTCATCCGACAGTACCTTAGCGCAAAGGGACTGTCGACTGGAAAAACCATATTTTTTCCGATACTCACGAGCATTCATGTTATGTGATTTCAAATGCTTGGTTAGCATCTTGAAAGACTGGCCGCATTCTAAACAAATAATTTTATTCTTTTGAATAGAGCGTTTTGGCTCAATATCTGGTTTACTACATTCCTTATCTTCAGCCATACAGCCAGTTGCCTCAGCTTCCTGCAATGTCTTCAACGTCTGATAAGTTTCATGAAGAGCTGCACTGATTTCTTCAGTATTCATGCTAGAACCACTGATATGTGACTGAATAATCTCAGCAGTCATTTCAACTAATGTTTTACTCATGTTGTACTCCAAGAGAATATAGGTTAAAAGCAGGTGACGATCAAATTATGGAAAAAGAGTATTCGTCCCTGCCTGTCTAGAAAAAATAATTCTAAAAAATGAGCGTAACGCTGTGTCGAATTACCTTTTCTTCGTCCTCTCCAATGGAAAAGGCTTTGTAGGAAAAAGACTCATGTGCTTATTACGACAAAATAAAAAAAGGCCCTCTTTCTGAATAGGCAGGTTATCTCTAATAATAGAGATTAAAATAGAATATTTTAACTGATCAACTCTGGCAATGCAATAGTATTCAACATGGGAAGAACTTTCTTTGACAGACAAGTGCCTTGTCAAAAAGAAATCGTTTGGAAAGTTTTTTTGTTAAGACATTTTTGTCTCTTTATGAGCTATTTCTTCATAGACTATGGTTAGAAAAAAGCAGCCAATCTTTCAGAGTTGACAGATTGCTAGGGTAGAATTATTGTAATCTTATTTAGTAGACCAACAATGTTAGTTAGTAATTGCAGACCAAAAAAAGGTGACAACATGCCTGTATACGAGTACAAATGTTCAGCTTGTGAACGTATTTTTGAAGTACACCAAAAAATTAGTGATCCACTATTAACTACCTGTTCTGAATGCGGAGGCCCTATGAAAAAACTTGTTTCTGCAAGTGCTTTTCATCTCAAAGGAGGCGGTTGGTATGCAGACGGCTATAGCTCCAGTGGAGATGATAAAGGTAAAGGTAGCAGCAAATCTACAGAGCCAGCTTGTGGCGCGGCGGGTGGCTGTAAAAGTTGCCCAGCAGCGGGATAAGCACTCTGTTTTTTCTTTTTCTCCTTTGACCGTCGGAAAACGAACCTATTTTCGACGGTTTTTTGATTGACAGTATTTTGTTTCCATTGGTATTCTGAAAGTATATATGGTATTCGATTGTATCGGACAGGTGAGCATCTATTTATGCTTGGGTTCCGGTAGGCAATAGATATAACAAAGGAACAAAAAATGGCAGATGCAGTAGCTACAGGTGGCTTCTTTAGTAAAATTGGAGCCTTGCTTCAGAGTACCCACCTCCCAGCACAAATAAAAGATGTTGATTTTGTTGGCTTGTTTACAAACCCTTGGTTTATTATTCCTTTTGCTGCCTTGGTTGGCTATTTGATCTGGAAGCAGTCCTTCAATGAGCTGATCGTTATCATTATTTTTATTGGTATTTGGTGGCTGTCAGGAACTGAGTATATGCAAACCTTGGTTGTGGATGGCGAATTGCAAATAAATAAGGTGTTACCTGTTTTAGTTGGAGCTTCGGCTGTACTAGGTTTTATTATTTATTTGTTTTTTGGAAGATCCTGAAAAAACCATTTTTTTCTCTATTTGAATCAGGTTAGCCGGCATGGATTACCGCAACGCTGTTTTTGTCGTCACTTCAGAAGACTCCTGTCCTATTTATAATACCGGCGAAGAATTGCAGGTACAAGATGCTGCTGTTAGTGTCGATTACGAAAAGCCTGTCTGTATGTTTCTGGTGCAGGAACTGTTAAAGATCGTCTCCAAAAAACCTGGCGAGCAGCGTTTCACGCAGCTTGCTATGCAGCGCGCTTCCTTCAAATGCCCAGGTTGTACAGGGTCTATGCGCTTTGAGTATAAAAAGGAGAAAGGCTTTTCTACCCTCCAAATGAACTTGCTGCGCATCGCTGATAAAAAGGCGCGCAAGCGGCATGTGGAGGCACTGTTCAAACATCTGCGGACGATGGAGGTTTTCGAGTTACTTGAAGACCATGACTTGCTTGATTTGATCTCCATGCTTAAGCTAAAGCAGTTTGATCCTAACAAGGTAATCATTGCTGAAGGAACTCGTGGCACGCATCTTTATATTATCCTGTCTGGTAAAGTAGCGATTGTCAAAGGCGAAAAAGAGATCATTGCGGAGATAGGTCGAGGAGAAATCTTTGGCGAAATGAGTTTACTCTCCGGTGAACCAGCTAGTAGCTCGGTTTATTCGCGCACAGTAGTTAAATTCGGCACTATCAATGGTAAGGATTTAAAGTTCATCCTGAACCGTTATCCAGTTCTGCAAATCTTCTTCTATCGCCTCCTTGTCAACCGTGCCCAAATGAATATGGCGCGGGCAGGTAAGATTAGTTCTGGTATGAGCGGTGAACTGATCTATATCAGTCCAGTAGAGTTATTCCAGCTTATCAACTCTGGTGGTAAATCTGGTAAGGTCGATTTGATTTTTTCGGACGGTCATGCTGTCATTCTCTTTAACGAAGGAGAAATAGTCCTTGCTTCTTTTGGCGATTTTCAAGGTAAAGATGCGCTATTTGCTACTTTGAGTAAGAAAAAAGGCTCTTTCACCTACAATACCCACCTAGCTACCAAATACCATAAACTGCAACCATTAGGTGGTTTTATGGGACTGCTTATGGAAGGACTACAGCGTATTGATGAGGATCGAGAACGGGCTGGCGTGGAAAGTCCCATTGATGATGAACCAGAATTTTCAGAGGATGATTGAATCGCAGCAAGACCCTGTCTGAGAGAAAGGCCATCATGAACGTGGTACTTTCCCCTCTTATTTAAGATGGCTGAACGAACAGAATTCCGCAATGCTGTCTTTGTGGTGACAGAGGAATTTTCCTGCCCGCTCTATAATGTGGGTGAGGAATTTATTGTTCATGATTCTGCTATTGTTATTGATCGTGAAAAAGAAGTTTGCCTACTTATGGTACGGGAGCTACTAAAAGCTCTTGCAACGAATAGACCTTTTGAGCAGCGCATTACCCGGCAAGGAGTACAGCGGGCTAAGTTTGAATGCGGTGGCTGTTCTGGCCTCATTCGCTTTGAATATAAGAAGGAAAAGGCTTATTCTACGCTTCAGATGAATCTGCTCAAGGTAGCAGAGCAGCGAGCCAAGCAGCGGTTGATTGCTGAGTTTTTTGGTATTCTCAGGGAGATGGAACTTTTCGAGCCGCTCAATGATTTTGACCTACAAGATCTTGCCCTGCTGATGAAGCTGCGGAGTTATCCTCCTGGTAAGATTATTATTGAGGAAGGCGAGCGAGGAACTAACTTCTATGTGGTGCTATCTGGCAAGGTGACTGTGGTCAGGAAGGACAGTGAAGTAATCGCTGAGATTGGGCTAGGAGGTATTTTTGGTGAAATGAGCTTACTTTCTGGCGAGTTAGCCTATCCATCTGTGTATTCTAAAACAGCCTGTCAGCTTGCCACGCTCAATGCCAAAGATTTCAAACACGTTCTTTCCCGTTATCCTATCCTTCAGATTTTTTTTTACCGCGTTTTAGTCAACCGTGCTCAGGAAAACACCCTGCGGGCGGGTAAGATCAGCTCTGGGATGAGCGGTGAACTGACAGAAATTAATCCAGTCGAGTTGTTCCAGATGATTAACTCTGGTGGTAAATCTGGTCGAGTTCTCTTTACCTTTGATCATGGCCAAGCCTTAGCGTTGTTCAATGAAGGAGAAATTGTCGCCTGCCAGCACAAAAAGCAGGAAGATAAAGAAGCATTTTTTGCACTATTAGTTGAGCAGAAAGGTCGCTTCACTTATACCAAAGGGCTGACCGAAGCAGAAAAAGAACTTCAGCCATTGGGTGGATTTATGGGGCTGGTCATGGAAGGTCTCCAACGCATTGATGAAGAAGGAGATGATAGCGACGAAGACTAGAGCTTAAAGGCAACGGAAGACCAAGCAAGCATTAGTGCCCCCAAAACCGTAACTACTGGACATCACGGTTTCTAGTTTGGCTTGTTGTGTTTCCATAACAATATTCATTTGTTCAGCCTCTGGTTCTAAGTTGTCGATATTAGCTGTAGCAGCGATAAAACCGTGTTGAAGCATCAATAGACTATAGATAACTTCATGGACACCTGCTGCACCAAGAGAATGACCAGAAAGCGATTTAGTTGAACTGATTTGCGGAATCTTGCTGCCAAATGCTTGTCGTACTGCTCGCAGCTCTACCATATCGCCAATTGGAGTAGAGGTACCGTGAGCATTAAGATAGTCAACTGTTTCTGTGCTGGCCGTGTTGAGAGCCATTTTCATGCACCGGGCAGCACCTTCCCCTGAAGGTGAAACCATATCATGGCCGTCAGCAGTGGCTCCATAGCCAATAATTTCTGCATAGATTGGCGCACCTCGACGGCGGGCATGTTCGAGTTCTTCTACGACTACCACGCCTGCGCCATTGGCCACGACAAAGCCGTCTCGGTCTCGATCCCATGGCCGCGAAGCACGCGTTGGCTCTTCGTTAAAATGCGTAGACAACGCGCCCATTGCATCAAACATAGAGGTTTGCGTCCAGTGTTCTTCATCGCTCCCACCAGCAAAAACAATATCCTGCTTGCCGAGCTGAATTTGCTCTAAAGCTGCTCCAATGCAGTGCGCGCCAGTGGCGCAGGCTGAGGAGACAGAGTAGCAGGTTCCGAGTATTTTAAAAGGTGCAGTTAGGCCGGCAGAAACAGTGCTGGACATGGTCCTTGGTACCATAAAGGGACTCAGACGACGCAATCCTTTACTCCGCATAATATCGGCCGTGATGACTACATTTTCTGCTGAGGTGCCACCGGAACCCATAATGAGACCGGTTCGTGGGGAGGAAACCTGCTCCTCCTGTAACCCGCTGTCTTGGATAGCTTGCTGCATAGCAATATAGGCGTAGGCCGCAGCATTGCCCATAAAACGAAGACTTTTTTTGTCAATATGCTCTTCGCAACGAATACGAGTGAATGCACCAATCCAAGAACGTAGACCTAAGTCTTTATAAGCTTTATAATATTGAATACCAGAACGGCCTTGCTGGAGGGATTCCAGCACCTCACTGACACTGTCGCCCAGCGACGATACGATACCCATGCCTGTGATTACAGCTCTGCGCATAGCTTCTTTTGTTTTCTGTTTATAGTCATTTGATTTTTTTATCTGATAGGTCGATTAAGAAAAGCAAATTTATCCGAAAAAAACAAGCCAAATAAGCTAACCATGAGTGCTAGGAAAAATAAGCAACAAATTCTAGAGCTACTCCAACAAGATGATTTGGTTGATATTCAGCATGAATTAGCTCAATTTTCTGCTAAAGAGATAATCAATGCCCTTTTTGCGGCCATCTGTCGCAGCGAGGAGCAATTGCGTTGGCATGCGATCAGCACAATGGGTTGGGCAACAGCTCGTTTGGCGGAAGAAGATATGGAAGAAGCTCGGATTATTGTGCGCCGACTCCTTTGGAGCTTAAACGAGGAATCAGGTGGTATTGGCTGGGGGGCACCAGAGGCGATGGCAGAAATTCTCTGCTACCACGAGGGGTTGGCTGGGGAATATATCCACATGCTGCTCTCTTATATGCGACCTGATGGCCAAGAAGCACATCAGGAAGGTAATTTTTTAGAGCACGAGACCTTGCAACGTGGGCTACTTTGGGCTGCTGGACGGCTGGCCCAGTGCCGCCGAGAATTAGCCTTAGCCAAAGGCATGGCCAACGATTTGCCGCCCTATTTAGATTCTCATGACAGTGCGGTTTGCGGTCTCGCAGCAAGGGCTATTGGTTTATTAGGCCAATGTTGCCCCAGCCCAGAACGCTTGCATGAGCTAAAAACAGATGAAACACCATTACGGCTTTATGAAGCAGGCACTATCAAAACGGTAACAGTCGGCGAATTAGCAGCTCAAGCCATAGCCCAGTTGCAAGCATGAAAGAGATTTTTCCGTATGCCGCTTGCTTGCAGTTAGAAATTCAGTTTGGTGACATCACTAAAAATGTACGTCGTTTTCAGGAACTGTTAGCAGCGCAGCAATTTCCAGAAAACACCTTGCTTGTCTTGCCCGAAGTGTGGGCCAGCGGTTTTGATTATCCTAATGCTACGAGATTAGCGGAACAAACTCCAGCTATTCTCTATTTATTGCAACAGGAAGCAGCACAACGCAATCTCTGGTTTGCCGGTTCTTTATTAGAACCACAGAAAGCAGGAAAGCCGAGTAATACGCTTTTTCTGGTTGGGCCAAAGGGTGTGATAGGTAGCTATCAAAAGCATCATCTGTTCCGTTTTTGGCAGGAAGAGGCTTACTTGCAAGCTGGACAAGAGCCATTGCCCATAGTTACACCATTTGGTCTGCTGGGTGCTCTTGTTTGCTATGACCTTCGTTTTCCAGAGATCAGTCGTAGTCATGCTTTTGCAGGCTGTCGATTAATTATCATTTCCGCGCAATGGCCTTCAGCACGGCTGGCACATTGGCGCTTACTGGTGCAGGCAAGGGCTGTTGAAAATCAATGCTTTATTGTTGCTTGCAATGCTTGTGGGCCAGTTGGTGAGGGCCACTTAGCTGGTCATTCTTTAATTGTTGATCCGAGCGGTGCAATTTTAGCTGAAGCTGGAGAGGAGGTGGAGTGTATTCAAGCGCAGCTTCATGAAAATACTCTGGAAAAACTGCGTTCTCGTTTCTGTACCTGTGGTGAACGGCCTTGGTCGGGCTGGGACACAAATAAGATACTTGATGTAACAATCTTACAAAAACGACTGGCTCTAATCCGGCGACAGAGCAGTAGAATTGTTTTTACGAATGGTTGTTTTGATCTGCTTCATGCTGGCCATGTTGAGTATTTGGAGCAGGCCCGCTCCTGCGGTGATTGTCTCGTAGTTGGAGTAAACTCGGATAGTTCAGTGCGGCAGCTTAAAGGAGCTACTCGGCCTGTGAACAGTGAAAAAGAACGGGCTAGAGTTTTAGCCGGGCTGGGCTGCGTAGATTTTGTCGTTCTTTTTAGCGAAGATACGCCCCTACAGCTTATTACGGCCTTACAACCTGATGTACTCGTTAAAGGTGCGGACTGGCCAGAAGAACAGATTGCCGGGGCCGCAGAGGTAAAAGCCACAGGCGGTACGGTGAAACGAATTCCCTTCAGCACCGCCTGCTCAACCAGTAAGATTATCGCAAAGATACTTGCTGACCAGTCGGCTTCATCCCTTTAAGTTGGCCAAGTACTTCTTTAACAATGGAATAATCCAAAGGATCAGTCCAGCCAGCTAAACCAGCGTCCTGAAGAGGTTTATCTCCAGCTCTTAGCTCCTTAAGTGCCTCTGCCATCTGCTCTGCTAAGTTCGGATCCACTCTTGCTGTCTTGGCCAAGGAAAAGCCAGGATACAAGACTGTGGAACAAGCAAACGGAAAATCTGGATGGAATTTCTTTGCTAAAATTTTGAAATCCTCTCTTTTCGCTTCGCCATTAGCAGCTTCTCTTTCTAGCAAGCCTGTAGGTAAGGTACCCGCATCGACCTTACCAGTCCGCACGGCCTTGACAACAGCCTGTGGTGTTTCAAAAAAGCGGATAGTATGCACAAAGGTGTACACATCAATACCTGCGTCTTTGAACTCCTTTTCTGCCATTTGCCAGCCTGCAAAAGACCAGCGGCGTAAGGCACCTATTTTTTTACCGCGCAGATTGGTTAATCCATTGATACTTTTGTTGGTTGTTGCCGTGAAAATGATTGCCCCATTGTACTCAGTACCAATAACTGAATTTTTCATTGTTGCCACAGCTTCTGCGCCATATTTAGCTTTTGCTGTGACGAACATCGAAGGGTCAGTTGTAAAGAAGTCAACTTTTCCTGCTGCTACTGCCGGAAGAAGCTCGTTGTAGCTTAAAGGAAGCACTTTTACAGGTTGCCCTAATTTTTCTGCAAGATAATGGCCTGTAGAGGCCCACTGCCGCTGGCCATCAAAAGGGCCATTCCAAACGAGAAAACCAATAGTAATGCCTCCTCCAGCTGCTTGGCAACTAGCAGCCCATAAGAATAAGACAGTCAGAGCTGGCAAAAGTATTTTTTGTATCATCATGTATTCCCCCTCTTTTTTAAACAGCGGATAGCTGCGCTCAAATTGAGATGCTATCAATAAAATTGTCGCATATAGCAAGCTGTGGTGTCAAGACGGGAGGAGGATGCGCGATTTTTCTTAGGTCAAGAAAAGCATTAATTGTGGTAGTGTTGATAGTTCAAATCAGCTACTGCTCTAAAGAACTGGCGAACATCTATTCACCTGAAATTTAATTGCAATTTTCAGCAAAGCAGTTTCTATAGAAGTTTATCTTTTTCATAAATAGATTTAAACTTTACCTTGCAATGCTCCCTACGATGTGGTATTTTTTCTTTCCTTAATTGTGCGTTTGTTATTTAAAATAATTATTCATATAAATTATGACTTCTGAAGAATTCAGCCAATATCGCAAGAAGCTAGGTAAAACACAGAAATCACTCTCTAAATTACTGGGAGTCTCTCTTAAAGCTGTCCAGAGCTATGAGCAAGGCTGGCGAACAGTCCCCCTGCATATAGAGCGTAAATTATTATTTTTAGTAGTTAACCAACGAAGAGAAGATGTCTCAAAACGAAAAGAATGCTGGATGCTAAAAAAATGTAATTGCAAAAAAGAATGTCCAGCATGGGAATTTCAGGCAGGCCATCTCTGCTGGTTTCTCAATGGCACCCTCTGTGAATGTACTTCAGGCAAAGAAGGCAAGGATAAGATGGACGTTTGTCGGAGCTGTGAGGTGTTGACTTCTTTACTGTAAGTCCAATTGCCGGGCACCGGCGTGGTTCTGACAGAAGCTGTATCCTATTTATAGCGGAAAGTTCTCAAACAGATATCACCTGCTGTGGATTTGATTCCCGAATAAAATTGACCAGCTTTTCGAGCTGCCGTTTAAGATCGTAGTTTGAAAAGTCAGGACTGCATTGCTTTATGATCCAATGAGCCACATCAATCTTTGATGCTTGCGTTTCTTTTCCTTTTCCACCAGTAATCTTCAGCGTGTTGTCATATTTCTCAAACGGCCCGATGTTCTTTGCCTGCGGACGAACTGCTTTAATTGCAGCTTTCACCTGCTCTGCGGGAAGATAATTTTCAATCTCCCGCCCTTCGGTTATCCAAGCATGACCCGGCTTGGAATCAAATTCATCCCGTAACCTGCGTTTTGTCTCGTGAATGCGTGAATGCGCACTTTTTTTGTCGCTGTCAATCAATATCACGCCTCTGTTATTCAGGCGGCGCAGCGAGATAAAATCAGCAACATTTGTAGATTCAATATCACCGTTGGACAGATGCGATAACAGTCTACCGCCGTAGAACATAATGCTGTAGTTGATACCTTCGACAAGGGATGAATCGAGACTTTTCAGCCACCAATTCAGATAAATCCTGTCCGACGGCCCTTCCACCCAGATGATGCAGTTTGCCTGAAGAAGATCAGAGGGATGATAGCCCAAATCTTCGCAGACTGCTGACTTTTGTTTGCCCGATGTCACCCGTTCCACCACGGAAGCACCGTTGACTAATTGGATGTGATAAATCTCGGCATCAGGAACATCCATCAGCACGGCAGAATGGGTGGTGATGAAATACTGGTTGCTGGTGTGCGTGGCAAGATAACGGATCAGCTTGCGCTGAAGAATGGGATTGAGATGCAGTTCAGGTTCTTCAATGCAAACAACATGTTCGGAAAGCACAGTTGCGGCGGCGGCCAGAATGACCACTTCATGAATGCCTGTTCCCAGTGATTCAATGGGCAGCACTCTGCCGTCCATGTGAACAAGAATCGTGTCGCGTTCGTAAGGAATTTCCAAGACAGAATCAGGACGATCAACAACATCACGGAGAAAATCGGTGATTTCTTTGAATCGTTCCCGCTCGTGCTGGCTATGCACATCCGGGTTTTGCAGCCTTGCCAGCCGGTCAATGATGCCTGTGCCGTCAAACTTATCTGAGCTGCTGCCTTGCTCGCCGATTCTTCTGATTGCAGGGATGAGTTGTGATTTTATTTTTACAGGACGAGTTGGCATTCGGTTCCTTATTTCAGGTTCTAAAATATCCCGATGACTTCCTCTGTAGTCATTTCCTGTAGCAATTTCCCATAATTGCTTAATTTCTTTATCAGGAAGACTCGCAACAGCATTCGACCATGCCCTCTCAATATCTGTTTCGCTTTGTCTTATTACAGGAGATTTGTAAAAATTCCAGCATAGCAGCGTATTATCTTTTTTAGCTTTTTCCTTCATAACCTTTAAAAAAAAATTGCCTGCAATAGAACGTTGCCCTTGATGGATTACGTGAGCAATTAAGCGGTGATCCGGCGGCAACTCATCAAGATCAATCTGTTCTCCTATTCCAATTAGAGTCGGCGGTTTATCTGGTAAATACTGAGATAGTGCATAATCCAACGAAATCGATTTTTTAGTATTATACAGTTCTTCTGATGCTTGCTGATACCTCTCCGTTAAAAATCGAAGCACATTTGATTTTCCCGCGTTATTCTGACCAATAAACAAGTTGATCTTGGCAAAATGATCAAAATACTGCGGCTCCTTGCCGAAACTTCGGTATCCGGCAAGGGCAAGATTTGGAATGATGATCATGATAATAAAGGTTATTTGTAATTCCTCTGAGAAGGCGTAACCGCCTCAAACCGTAGCGGCTCCTTGTACAGCAGCGGGCGTTTCCCTTCGCCCTGATATTCCCAGACTGCAACATGACTGTACTTCGCATCGTCACGTAACGCCTCGCCGTCCTCAGTCTGGCTTTCCTCGCGCAGATGACAGCCGCAGGACTCTTCCCGCTCCAGCGCATCCAACACCATTGTTTCGGAGAATTCTAAGAAATCGGCCACCCGCCCTGCCCTCTCCAGCGATTGATTCAAATCCTCGCCTCTGCCCGGCACATAGACATGCTCCCAAAACTCCTGCCGCAACTGCGGAATTTCGGCCAGAGCCTTGAGCAAACCTTCCCTGTTGCGCGCCATGCCGCAATATTCCCAAAGAATGGCGCCAAGTTTACGGTGCAACTGATCAACAGTCTGGATTCCCGGCTTGTGCGGGTTGCGGTTGCGCAGGAGGCGGGCAAGACGCTCGGCGGTTTCTTCTTCCAGCTCGGCAAAGACAGAGTGCGCCAGCGCGGGCTTGCCGGGGCTATGCTGGGCCAGATAATTGCTGATAGTGCAGGGTAGGATGAAGTAGCCGTCTGCCAAGCCCTGCATGAGCGCGCTGGCACCAAGCCGGTTTGCGCCGTGGTCCGAGAAGTTGGCCTCGCCAATGACAAAGAGGCCGTCAATGGTTGACTGGAGGTTGTAATCCACCCACAGCCCGCCCATCGCGTAATGCACTGCCGGGTAGATCATCATCGGCTCTTTGCTCGGATCAGCAGCAGTAATCTTCTCATACATCTGGAAGAGGTTGCCGTACTTGCGCTCAATCACCGCCAGCCCGTCGCGTTCAATCGCCTCGGCAAAGTCCAGATAGACAGCCTTGCCGGTTGCGCCCACGCCTCGGCCTTGGTCGCAGACCTCCTTGGCGTTGCGCGAAGCCACGTCACGGGGCACCAGATTGCCGAAGCGCGGGTACTTGCGCTCCAAGTAGTAATCTCGCTCTGCCTCCGGGATTGCCGCTGGCGGTCGCTGGTCATCTGCGTTTTGGGGAACCCAGACCCGGCCATCATTGCGCAGGCTCTCGCTCATTAGGGTGAGTTTGCTTTGATAGTCGCCGTGCATCGGGATGCAGGTCGGATGAATCTGGACAAAACAGGGGTTGGCAAAAGCAGCCCCGCGCCGGTGCGCCCGCCACGCAGCCGTGATATTGCCAGATATGGCGTTGGTGGAAAGATAAAAGGCGTTGCCGTAGCCACCCGTAGCCAGCACCACCGCATCGGCGGCGTAGCGTTCGAGCTGACCAGTAAGCAGGTTACGGACAATGATTCCCTGCGCTCTGCCGTCAATTACCGCTAAGTCCATCATCTCCCGGCGCGAATAGACCGTGACTCGGCCTGCTGCAACTTGCCGCATCAGGGCGGAATAGGCACCAAGTAGAAGCTGCTGTCCAGTCTGGCCGCGTGCGTAAAAGGTGCGCGAGACCTGCGTTCCGCCAAAGGAACGGTTGGCGAGCAGGCCGCCGTATTCTCTGGCAAAGGGCACGCCTTGGGCCACGCAGTGATCTATGATCGCATTCGAGACCTGCGCTAGGCGATAAACATTGGCTTCACGGGCGCGGAAGTCGCCGCCTTTGATGGTGTCGTAGAACAGGCGCAGCACCGAATCGCCGTCGTTTTGGTAGTTCTTGGCCGCATTGATGCCGCCCTGCGCAGCAATGGAGTGGGCACGGCGCGGGCTATCTTGGAGGCAGAAGACCTTGACGCTGTAGCCCAATTCACCCAGTGTAGCGGCAGCAGAAGCTCCGGCTAGACCAGTGCCAACCACAATGATTTCATACTTGCGGCGGTTGGCTGGACTGACGAGCTTACTGTTGAAGCGGCAGGAATCCCATTTCTCCGGCAGCGGGCCGGGGGGGATGTTGGAGGAGAGATTCATCAAGGCTAGTAAGATATTCGATCTGTTAGTATTCCTTAGCAAATTGCTCACCCAGTTTACGGAGCACATCTCCCCCTGTCAACTGGGAAAATACAGCAAAGCAACTCCTCCTCTCCCATCCATCCTGCTTCTCCAAGAAAAACCTCGCTCGATGCCGTACTGCGGCCTCGCTCGATGTCACAGTACAAGATCGCTTGATGTATTTTCTGAGATCGAGCGATGTTTTCTGACGGCCTCGCCCGATGTTTTTTTCTGAGCACGGGAGAGCCACAGACTGGGTTTCCGCAATGCGGCAACCTACCTCATTCTGCTGATCCCATAAGGTTCATATTGCAGCACAAACACACCCTCTTGAGAAAAGAGATATGAAAAATGTGGAGGATATAAAACAAAAATAGCAACTCAAATGAGCTGCTATCTGACAAGGAGGGCTAAAAGTTGCTTATACAATCTCCCAGTCCTTAAAGACTGGCTGATAACCGCTCCGCCGAATCATTGCTGCCACCTCATCGACGCTGCGGTCATCTGTCACCTTAAACTGTACTGCCGCCTCATCATGACTCCTGACCGCGTACTCGCCCACACCTGTTTTGGAACCAGAGGAAAAACGAGTTGCGCCAAGCTGTATCAGCCGATCACGAAACGCTGCTGACTCACGTGTGGAAACAGTGATGCCCAACCTTGGCATGAAAAGCCGCCACGCCAGCATGAACTGGACAAAGTCTCGATCTTCCACTAGATATCGCGGCGGAATAGCCCCTTCAGCTTTTCGCATACGCGGTAAAGAGAGAGACAGCTCTACATCAGGAAACTCCTGCTCCAACCAGCGCGCATGAAGGGCAGCCAGCCAAGCCTCGCGCCGTGGCTCTGCAAGACCAAAAAGCGGGCCAATGTTGATTGCTCGAAAACCTGCCTTCGCGCCCCGCTCTGGAGTTGCCAAACGATAGGCGTAATCTGCTTTTTTCCCGCTTGGATGAACTTCTTTGTACGTTTCTCGGTCGTATGTCTCTTGATAGACCGTCAACGAGTCTGCTCCAGCTTGACATAAGGTCAGGTAGTCTGCTTCATCAAGCGGAAAGATTTCCAAGGCAATGGAAGAAAAGTACTGCTTCAGCAGCAGCACTGTATCTGTCAGATAGGACATCGGGGTCTTGCCCGGTGCCTCGCCAGTGAGCACCAAAATATGGCGAATACCTGTCGCAGCAATGGCTGCTGCTTCTTGCTCAATTTCCGCTAAGGTCAGCTTAGTGCGCTTGAATTTTACACTTGCATGGAATCCGCAGTAGGTGCAAGAATTGGCGCAGTAATCAGAGATATAGATCGGGGCATATAAACCAATGATGCGCCCAAAATGCTGCAAGGTCAGTCGTCTTGCCCGCTGGGCCATCTCTTCCAAAGAGTTCTGCGCAACTGGCGAGAGCAGGTTGAGCAAGTCGCGCTGATCAAGCTGCTCCTCACGGCGTAACGACCGCTCGACATCCGCAGCAGTGACTGTTTGGAAATAGCTGGAAACATCAAAGGATTCCAGTTCAAGGATGGTGTTGAAAAAGGACATTATTATGCCCTCAGAAAGCCGGTCAAAGGCGAGGAGGCTTCGGCATATTCCTTTTCTTCAGCAAGCTGGGCTAGTCGTGCCAGCCTGCCAGCCTGCACTGCCAAGGCAAAGGCTTTGCCCGCCATAACTGGATCATTACTGGTAGCAATGGCTGTGTTGACCAAAACTGCGTCTGCGCCTAGTTCCATAGCCTCTGCTGCCTGCGAGGGTTTGCCTATCCCTGCATCAACCACCACGGGCAGTTTGCTGCTTGCAATAATTCGCTTAATCATCGCCTTCATCTCTAAGCCTTGGTTGCTGCCAATAGGCGAGCCAAGCGGCATCACTGCGGCTGCGCCTGCATCGTGCAGCTGCTTGCTGATGGTGATGTCTGGCATAATATACGGCAAGACAATAAAACCTTCCTTGGCAAGCAGTTCCGTGGCCCGGAGGGTCTCTGTATTGTCTGGCAGCAGATATTTGATGTCGGTGATCACCTCGATCTTGATGAAATCACCACAACCTGCTTCTCTGGCGATCTTAGCAATTCGCACCGCCTCTGCTGCGGTTCGTGCGCCAGAGGTATTGGGCAACACCCGCACCGAAGAAGGAATATATCGGAGGATGTCCTGCTCGCCTGCTTTGAGATCAACTCGGCGCAGCGCAACTGTAATCATCTCAGAACCGCTTGCAGCCAGCATAGGAGTAATCAAATCCCGTGAGGCAAACTTTCCTGTACCTGTGAGCAAGCGGTTTGTAAAGCGTACTCCGCCTAGGAGCAACGCATCATCTGCCGCCGCGCCGTTTTCTTCCACCATCATCCACCTCCAACAAAACTGAGCAGCTCTACGGTGTCTCCTTGATGGAGAACATACTGCTGCCAGTGCTCTTGTTTAATCAACTGAAGATTTACTTCTGCGACAATCGTTTCAGGAACAATGTCCTGTTCCACGATGAGCGCGTGTAAAGTCCGGCCTTTGGTTTGCACCGGCTGACCGTTTAACAGTATCTGCATGATAAAAATGAATCGTTACAAGGCAAGACCGGGCGAGCAGTCTCATTATGCTTTGGCTGCTGCCCGGCAAACTAATTGACTGGAAAATATAGCAGATTGATGAAAATAGCTCTATCCCTTTCCTAATTCCTGCCGGAGTAAACGGATTTCGCTGATCACATCCTGCTTCAACTGCGTGACCTCATTCTGGAGCTGATGCAGCTCAGAATCTGCGCTGCTTGCTTGGCTGCGGCCATTGAGGAGTTGCTCAAAAAAGTCTTGCTGCCAAGCAGTGTAACGACCAATGATCTCAGACAGCTTGCTTGGCTCTTCTGAAGAATCTAGTCCGGCAGCCAGTTCCTGCACTAAGGCCTTGCCGTTATCTGCTGCCTTGCTGTTAGGGGCTTTTGCTAACATCGCAGAAGAAGAACCGAGCAGATGCAGCAGAATGTTCTTATTGGGAGGCACGCTCTCTTCTTTCTGTGCGGCTGCGGCTAACTCAGCAACCTGCTGCAAATCGTGTGCAGATGAAGTTGTCGAAAGAGCTGCGGCTGCCAAGGCAAGGGAAGAAAAGAGAGAAGACTCGGATTCGGGTTCAGCTACCGCTTCTGTTTTCTCGATAATCTTCTGGACAAACTCATTGCCTGCAAAAGCATCAGGAATGCTATCTTGATCAAACTGACTAAATAGTCCTTCTGGTTCTTCAGCAAAAACTTGACTGGCTGCCTCATATTCTTTGCTAAGGATCAGGTCATCATCTGGAGTCGCAGTGCTTTCTTGAGTTGTATCTGAAAAAGACACATCATCGACGGCTTCCTCCTCAAAGGCGGACACCATTGCATCATCCGTTTCAGCCAGATTGCTCACTACACTTGCAACATCATCATCGGATTCTTCATCGAGAAGATTATCAAACTCAGCTTCCTCCTCAAAGGCAGCTAGCGTCTCTTCCTCACCTTGAGCAATGACAAATACATCGTCATCCTCTGAAGGAGGATTTTCCTCATCTTCGCTGGTATCAAGTTCTTCAAACGAACTTATGAAATCTTCATCAGACTTCTCTTTTTTCTGAGAGTCTTCAGGGATACTAGCGAAAACATCTTCCTCTGCGGAGAGTTCCTTTTGCTCATCGTCACCAAGAGAGGTTAGTAACACTTGAGACTCGCCTGATAAGCCTTCATCATCAAAATCAAATAATGAGTCCAGTTTCTCGTTAATTTCTGTTGCCTGTTC
Source organism: Candidatus Electronema sp. (assembly GCA_026645415.1). GTDB lineage: Bacteria > Desulfobacterota > Desulfobulbia > Desulfobulbales > Desulfobulbaceae > Electronema. The sequence continues at coordinate 1,067 of JAPEVH010000034.1, read as the reverse complement.
TTGGCCAATACTTTCTCCAGAAACAACAGTCTCCGGTGCGTCCTCTTCAAAGAAGCTGTCGTCTGAAGCTAGCTCATCAGCATCCTCTAGGCTCAGGCTTTCTACTTCTTCAGCTTCCGGCGCAGGTGTATCGTCGTCAAGATTGAAGAAAGAGTCTAAGCCCTCGTCTTCACCCTCATCAGCCAAAGCAGCAACCGTTTCCGGTTGTTCCGGCTCTGCTGCCTCCTCTTCAAAGAGACTGTCGTCTGAGGTTAGCTCATCAGCATCATCCTCTAGGCTCAGGCTTTCTACTTCTTCAGCTTCTGGCGCAGGTATATCGTCGTCAAGATTGAAGAAGGAGTCGAAGCCCTCGTCTTCAATTTCCTCAGATAAGGTAGCAACCGTTTCCAATTTTTCCGGCTCGGCTGCCTCCTCTTCAAAGAGCCTGTCGTCTGAAGTTAGCTCCTCAGCATCCTCTAGGCTCAGGCTTTCTACCTCTTCAGTTTCCAGCGCAGGTGTATCGTCGTCAAGATTGAAGAAAGAGTCGAAGCCCTCGTCTTCACCCTCATCAGCCAAAGCAGCAACCGTTTCCGGTTGTTCCGGCTCTGGTGTTTCTTCAAAGAGACTGTCGTCTGAAGTTAGCTCCTCAGCATCCTCTAGGCTCAGGCTTTCTACCTCTTCAGTTTCCAGCGCAGGTGTATCGTCGTCAAGATTGAAGAAAGAGTCTAAGCCTTCGTCTTCACTCTCCTCAGTTAAAGCAGCGACGGTTTCCGGTTGTTCCGGCTCGGCTTCTTCTTCAAAGAGGCTGTCTGAAGTTAGCTCCTCAGCATCCTCAAGGCTCAGACTGTCTAGCTCCTCAGTTAAAGCAGCTATAGGCTCAGGTTGTTCTGTCGCCGGTGTTTCTTCAAAGAGACTGTCTGAAGTTAGCTCATCAGCATCCTCAAGGCTCAGGCTTTCTACTTCTTCAGCTTCTGGCGCAGGTATATCGTCGTCAAGATTGAAGAAGGAGTCGAAACCCTCGTCTTCAATTTCCTCAGATAAAGTAGCAACCGTTTCCAGTTTTTCCGGCTCTGCTGCATCCTCTTCAA
>JAPEVH010000032.1 GCA_026645415.1 Candidatus Electronema sp. | reverse complement strand
CTGCGGAGTTTCTTCTTGAGAAGTGAAGAACGTCTGAAACATAACCATTCCTGTTAAAAAAGGGTTCGTAAATATCTCTATATTACAGGATTATTCATGCTTTTAAAAGAACTTAACGGCCCTGCGTGCGCCAGCGTAGCTCACCCTTGATCTGCTGATGCACCTTGACCATGAAACGGGGGAGGACAGAGAGCGGCAGGAAGTCCTCATATTGGAGGGAGAAACGGAGCGAGCCGGCATAGTCAAAGGAGAACTTCGGCTCGGCCACTGCCAGAAGCTGCGGGATGAGCACAGCTCCCCCGCCGATGTCCCAGCACAGTTCAAACTTCTTCATCAGCTCCAGTATGAACGAGTGCGTCTCGCGGCAGTAGCAATACTTTTCCTGCTCGCCCCGGCTAAACAATCCCCGCAGGCGGTCCGCCAGCGTGGGAGGCTGCTTCTTCAATATCTCCTTCAGGCTGTCTGCATGGAGAATGCCCTTGCTGGCCGCTACCTGCTTGGCATTGATGATCGTATAAACTCCGTTAGTCACCCATCTTGGGTCAAGGACGCTGAAGCAGTTCAGCTCAAAATCCTTGAAATGCACGGCCACACCCAGATCGTTGAGAAAGTCCACCAGCAGCTCTTGGCTCTCTGGCTCGGCAATGCCAGCCTCTTGGCAGTAGCTTTCGTAGGTCTCGTAGCTGATGTACGGCTTCTTCATCTGCTCCAGCCTGCGCTTGACTGCAAACCACGTGCCGGGCCAGCTTGTCTCCAGCATCTTCACCTGCGCCAGCTCTTTGAGCAGTGCCTTGCGGAACTCCCTGATGCCCTCGCCGGTATTGCACGAGGTCTCCTGAAAGCAGCGGATGCCTTGGTACTTTTCTGTCAGGAAAAGACGGTTGACATCAAAGCCGGGGTTGGCATCCATCTTGTTGAGCACCACGAGGACAGGCGAATCCTCGCCAAAACTCTCGATATGCCGCATCCAGTATTCCACCTTCTCATCTTTGCGGCCATCAAGAACCAGCACATAGAGGCTGCGCTTGGACAGGAAGAACTGGTGCGTGGCGTGCATAACCTCCTGCCCGCCAAAGTCCCAGAGATTGACCTTGACAGCCTTGCCACCGGCTCGAACCTGCCAGTTGCGGATGTTGATGCCGTGCGTGGTGTCTTCGTGCTTGTCAAATGCCTCGCCAAGGAGCTGCTTTACCAGCGATGTCTTGCCTGCGGCACCGTCACCAACCAGAATGATCTTTACCTCATTGAGCGGCTGTTTGCCTTTCTCAAGGGCTGCGAAATACTTCCATATCGCTTCAATGCCCTTCTTGGTAATTTCAGGCGGCGGGGAGAGGAGAGGGTTGCCGTTGAGGTGAAGACTTGTCAAGTTTGTTAGCTGGCCGATTTCCGGCGGCAGGGCGGTGAGCTGGTTGCCGCTGAGGTAAAGTTCGGTCAGATTCGTCAGCTGGCAAATCTCTGGCGGCAGGGCGGTGAGCTGGTTATTCCAGAGGTTAAGCTCCGTCAGATTCCTTAGTCGGCCGATTTCAGGCGGCAGGGTGGTGAGCTGGTTATTGTTGAGCCAAAGCTCCGTCAGATTCCATAGCTGGCAAATCTCTGGCGGCAGGGTAGTGAGCTGGTTGTCGGTGAGGTCAAGTATAGTCAGTTGCGTTAGCTGAAACAGCTCCGGCGGCAGGGCAGTGAGCTGGTTTAAGCCGAGGCCAAGTTTGGTCAGATTCGTCAGCTGGAACAGCTCAGGCGGCAGGGCGGTGAGCTGGTTGTCGCCGAGGTTAAGCCAAGTTAGGTTCGTAAGCTGGCCGATTTCCGGCGGCAGTTCCGTTAGCTGGTTATGATTGAGGTCAAGCCAAGTTACCCCGCTTGCCTTAGCCTCTTCTATCTTCTTCAGCACTTCTTCATTCGTCATCGCCTGCGCACCTCTGTTGTTTGTGGGGTAGGGGCAAAAAATCTTTTGCCCCTACGGGAGGAAATCTCAAGGGCACCCTGCAACCAATCTCAAGGGCACCCATTAGATTTGCTGACAGCCACCCTCTATCTTCGTCATCGCCCATGCAAAAGGCAATCTCAAAGGTGCCTCCTGCCAGCGGCCATTGCAGCGCAGAACCTCCTCAGCACCGCTTCTTGCCGGCAAGCATATTGCCTCTTGCCTGCTCGGCGAGATACCGCCGTGTCGCCCCCATGCCCTGCTTGACGATCTTGAGCGGCGGGGAGGTGAGCGGGTTGTTATCAAAAACCCCTCGCAGGAGACTCTTGATCTGGAACAACTCGTTCGGCAACTTGGTGAGCTGGTTCTTGCGCACATTAAGAAAGGTTAGGCGATAGAGTCGGCTTATTTCCTTTGGCAGGAGGAGGAGCTTGTTGTTGTCCAGCCAGAGCCTTTTCAAGGCGGTGAGCTGGCCGATTTCGGGCGGCAGGCTGCGGAGGCTATTATAACCAAGGTCAAGCGATTCCAGCTTGGTGAGTTGGCAGATTTCCGGGAGAAAGGTAGTCAGCTGGTTATTGCCAAGGTTGAGAGCCAGCAAATTGCTCAACAGGCCGATTTCCGACGGCAGGTCAGTGAGCTGATTATGATTGAGGTGAAGCACTTCCAGTTGTTGCCACTGGCCGATCTCCTGCGGCAGGGCAACCAACTTGTTATAGGAAAGGTTGATCTTTTTCAGATTGACAAGCTGGCAGATTTCGGGCGGCAATTCGGCCAGCCGGTTCATCCAGAGGTTCAGGGCTGTCAGCTTGGACAGTTCACCGATTTCCGGCGGCAGGGCCTCAAGGCCCTCATTGCCCAGGTCAAGCCTCGTCACCCCGCTTGCCTTAGCCTCTTCTATCTTCTTCAACAGCTCTTCGTTCGTCATCGCCTGCGCACCTCTGTTGTTTGTAAGGTATGGGCACGACGCGCCGTGCCTGTATGGGAGGAAATTTCAAGGGTACCCTGCAACTAATCTGGAGGGTACCCATCAGGCACGCTGGTGGGTACCCACTAGATATTACCCATCTGAATGCCGGATGGGTACCTTGCACTCTTTTTCATGGCAGAGGAGCAGCCAGCACATCGCCCAAGCCGGAGAATCTTTGCGCAACAACCTGATGCAGCCTATCCTAAAAAGCTGCACAGGCTTTGTCAAGGAAATGCCAGACTTGCTCCTCCACCCAGTGAAACTAAAACGGCAGGAGAAGAGGTCTGCTTGCAGCAAGAACTGCTGGGCCAAATTCGATAATGCTTGCGAGTCAAAGGCACAAGTGTTATCGAGTTTGCTTATCGCCAGCGCAGCTCTGTTATTCATCAACAGATAACAACGGATAATCAGTTCTGCCTTTAGGAGCGGCCCTTACTTTTGCTGCTTGATTTATCTGAGCAGGACTGTACAATTTTCTGAACCAGTAATCTCTACCTGAGCTTTAAGCTAGTAGCCGACATGAGCGACGAGCAACGTTTCCCTAAGCCAACAGAACAGCCTGATTTCGGCGAAATTCCTATACCTTCTACCCCGCCTCCTCCTTCCAGCCCGCCAGAAGCAACCAAGCGCAAGGCCACCGCCGCCGCTCCGAAAAAGCCTAGTCGCCGGAAGAAAGCCGCCCGGTCTGAAGGGAAGAGCTGGCTCTGGTTGGTACTGCCTATCCTGCCGCTGCCGCTGCTCTTTCTTGGCTATCTTGCCGGAATATATTATTTTTTGCCGCAGTACATCAAGGGCGATCTGGCCAAGCAGCTCGGCCGCCAGCTCGATAGGCCAGTCACCGTTGGCCAAGCGAGTCTCTCGCCGTTTACCTTTGCCCTGCATCTGGGTGAAATCAGCATTGGTACGGCTGCCTCCCAAGCCAATGAACCCGATCTGGCAAGAGTTGCCTCCTTAGATGCCTTGCTCCGTCCGGCTGCTCTTCTGCACCGCCACGTTGTGCTTGATGATGTCCGCATTGACCGGCTGCGGGCTAATCTCCTCCGCCGACCAGACGGCAGCTTTAATGCTCTGCCATCTGGCAGCAACCTGTTTGCTGGTCTTGATCTCCTTCCAAGCTGGCTGCAAGTGCATGGCTTGCGCTTGCACCGAAGCACGGTTCACTTTCTTGATCAGCCAAGTGGCAAGAAACATCTCATCGAACATATTGAATTTGTCTTACCTGCTGATGGACAGGGTGCTGAGCCAAGCCTGAGCGCGGTCGTGAACTCTAGTCCGCTCCAGATTATTGGCCAGCAGCAAAGTGGAGGCGAGGCAGCCCGCCTTATGCTCCAATTGGATGATCTTGACCCGCAGCAGTATCTGGGTCTCTTTCCTAGCTTGGCAGAGAAACTGAGCCTCAGTGCAGGCCGGGCAGATGCGCTGCTAGAGATTATCCTCAATGATACCGTCCATCCCGGCCAAGGCCCAGCAATTACGGGCACGCTCACCTTTACGGACTTATTGGCGCAGTCTGCCAATGCTGAAGAGCAACCCAAGCAGGCGTTTCGTCTTGCCACACCAAAGGCCAAGCTCCTTATTCGGGCTAACCCGTTAAAGCATTTTTACACTATAGAAGAGCTACGCTTAGAGGAGCCGCAGCTCAGTCTTCCAGAAACACAACAAGAGCTACTCCAGCACGGTGATGTATTAGCATCCAAGGTTGCGGCGTTGCTTAATTATGGGCAGCTTGGCGTGGCTGTAGATAAACTGTTCCTGAGTCAGGGCAAGGTAAAGAGTGGCACCACAGAATGGAAGGATATCAACCTAGAGCTGACTGGTTTTCAGAATGCCAAGGCTACTGCGTTGGCAGCCAAGAAGACGAGATCGGTGCTCTCGCTGACCGCAGGGAGTGGCAGTTCTACTCTTTCCCTTCAAGGTAGTGTCGAGCCGCAGGGCAGTCTTTCTGGTAGCCTCGCTCTTAAAAATATCCAGGCTGAGTTGCTTCAGGCGTATCTTGGCGCAGGAGACAAACTGCACTTGCCTAAGGGTATAGCAGATATTACTGGTGAACTACGCCTAGAGCAGGATGCCGCAGGCAAGACGAGCGGCATATTTGCCAAGACTTCCGTTACCCTGCGCGACTTCAGCCTCAAGCAAAGCAAGACAGAGCTGCTCTCTGGTAAACTGCTGCAAGCAACCGACTGTAGCCTTGATAAAGAGGGCATCGTTTGCAACAAAGCAACATTAGAAGAGGTGGACTTCCCTGATGCAGACTTTTTTCTCGCTAACAACAAGCAAGAGAACAGGGTAGGCTTTGCCTGCTCCAGCTTAGAACTGAAGAAGTCTGCGGCTACAATTCAGTTAGGTGGAATCAAACTGCCCTTGTCTAACCTGAATCTCAGTCTGAACGGTTTGCCCGGCCAACTTACTCTACAAGCAGCAATCGGCAAATGGGGTGGCCTCGAAATCAGCGGTGCTGCAACAAAGGGAGAGGCTGGCTTGAACATCACCGGCAAGATCTCTCTCCGTAACATCGGCGCAGCTCTGCTCCAGCCTTACTTAGCAGCTTCCGGTGAGAACATCAGCTTTACTAAAGGCGCGACAGATATTAGTGGTACGCTGCGACTAGAACAAGGCAAGCTGAATATCTCTGATAGTGCAGTTACGCTGCGGGATTTCGTCCTTCAGCGTAATGGTGCTGCCTTAGTTGCTGGCCAAGGCATGACAGGCACGAACTGCACCCTTGATCGGAACGCCCGCAGTATGACTTGCGCCAGTGTTGCACTCGATCAGGCAGCGTTCACTGATTCTGACTTCTTCCTCAAGCCTGCTGGCAGATTGCACCTTGCTACGGACAAACTAGAAATCAAGGATTCTACTGGTACACTACGCCTTGCAGGTGCTGAAGCACTGGCCTTGTCTGGGATGAATCTCCGCAAAGAGCTGGGCAAGATCAAGCTGGAAGCCAGAACAAACAACTCTGGCAAACTGGAGATCAACGGGACGAGTACAACAGCAGATTCTGGTTTAGCAATCTCTGGTAGCTTGGCTTTAGGCAATATGGATGCTAAGTTGCTTAACCCCTATCTTTCACAGGGTAATGAGATACAGTTGAACCAAGGGAGCTTGGAACTGAGCGGCACGGGTAGCCTGAATCAGACAGGGAAAGGCGCGGTACTCAGTCTTTCTGATGCTACTCTAAAGTTGCAAGACTTTGCCTTAGAGCATAAGGGCGCGGTGCTGCTCTCTGGTAAAACGCTGGCTGGTGAGGCTTGCTTGATGAACGGCACAGAGCAGCACCTAAGCTGCGGCAAACTTACTCTAGCGGCCAACTTTGCTGCTGAAGCACCGGGCTTCTTCTTCCAACCAGAAAGCAAGCTGGCTTTTACCTGCAATGACGTGGAGATCAGCAATTCAAGTGCCCTGCTGCCAGTGGGTACAGGCGCAAATAGACCCCAATTGCCACTTTCTGGCCTAGAGCTACGTTTGAACGGCGACCAGCTCCATGTACAGGCAGCCGTAGGGAGCCAAGGCAGTCTGCAAGCAGACGGAACGCTACACAAAAACAGCGGTACAGTGACCCTGCACGGAGACAAGCTGGACATCCGCCTCTTCAACAAAGCCTTTACTGGAATCTTCCAGCAAGGGCTTGCTCTTGGCCTGAAGCAGGGCAGCCTGAATTTCAGTGGTCAGTTTACCTTGCCGGATAATCGCTTTGCAGGTGAACTGAGTATTAACGACTTTGCTGCGGCAAATAAGAGAGGCGATACCTTAGGCTGGCAGAAGGCTATGAGCAACAACGTCGTCCTTAGCTTGTCGCCGTTTAAGGCAACCATTGATCAGCTTTCCTTCCAAGAACCAACAGCTCTGCTTGCTAATCAGGACAGTGGCCTTTCTCCAGCCTTTTTCGCCCTCTTCCAAGACGTACCACAGATCACAGTAGAGCAATGCAGTATCAGTAATGCTAGTTTCAACAGCTTCAATAAGATTCAGGCAAGTGCTGGGCCAGTCAAGGCTGGGGAGTTTGCAGCTTTTTCTCTGAATGGAATGCTTCATGGTGGTGACTTTGCGGTCAGTGGCAAGGTAGGTCGGGATAAGACGGAAATCGACACGTTGACTGCCGAGCATCTTCCTTTGGACAAGGTCGCTGAACAACTGGCAGAAGAACTCAAGCTCAAGAGCGGCAAGATCAGTCGTACCATTACCAGCGAAGAAGACCAGCTCGACTTTTCTGGTTTTACACCTCAATCTGGATCAGACTATGCTCTTACCTTGGCCTTGCTTACAGATAAAGACGGAACATTCTCCATGCCGCTCCATTCCGTACCCTTTGCGGCCCATGAGGAAACCATTAGCGCGGCAGCCGTCAACCTGCTCCAGCGGCTTAATAGCCAATCTACAGAAACGCCTTGGTTGATCTTAGACAAACTGGTTCCTGACATCTCGGCCGCACAAAAAATAGCCTTTATCCCTGGTGATAAGGTGCCTGACTTTATGAATGGTCTGAACGGGATTCGTACCTTGTTTGGTATTCGTCCGCATCTTGGTTGGGCGATACAGGGCTGCTATGATGGTGAAGCAGATAGAAAGCAGCTCTTTGCTCAAGCGCAGAAAAGCGAGGTGGAAAAGGTTGCGGCGGAAAATCTCCGGCGACAGAAGGAGATGGAACGGCAAATAGCGAACGAGAATGCGCGGCAAGAGAAACTGAACAAGGCTGGTTTGCCCATTATCAAAGACATGCTGCCGGAAATCAAAGCAGCTCCAGACTTGCAACTCCTCCCTATGCCGCAGGCCGAAGTGTCGGACAATACCCTGCTCGCTTTAGCAGATGCTCGTGCTGCGGTGGTACGTGAGCATCTGATCAATACACTTGCTCTTCCCGCAGATCATGTGCAGATCAAAGAAAGCACAGATTGCGGTGCAGAAGCAGGACTCATGCCAATCCCGATCTGGTAAAACATAGCTTGGCTGCGGTATCGTATATTTCCTTATGGGCTTGCTGCCCTACCTTTTTCAATACAGCAACGGATAGACAATGACCAACCAAAACCCTTTTCGCCCAATGAGTGACAGTGAGACCTTCACCTTTTCCTGTCATGCTGAGGTGCCCTGCTTTAACGAATGCTGCCGCAATATCGATGTTGTCCTCACGCCTTATGATGTGCTGCGCCTAAAAAAGCGGCTCAAGATGGACTCTGCCGCTTTTCTCGAACGCTACGTGATTGTGGAGTGGGAAGAGGGAATGCGCTTTCCACACTGCTTCCTCACTATGGTTGACGATGGCAGAGCAAGCTGCGTCTTTGTCAAAGAGGACGGTTGTAGCGTTTATGAAGATCGGCCGACTGTCTGCCGGGCTTATCCTGCTGGCCGAGGCACTTCGCGGCGAGTGGATGGCACCGTGATGGAACAGTTTGTCCTTGTGCGAGAGCCGCACTGCAAGGGCTTTACCTTTGGAGCAAAGCAGACTGTGCCCAGCTATCTGCAATCCCAAGGTTTGACTGAATATAACCGCTTTAATGATCAGCTCCTCCAGCTTCTTCAGCATCCCAAAGTCCGAGCTGGTTTCCGGCCAACACGGGCACAGATGCAGCAGTTTATCCTTGCCTTATATAACGTGGACATGTTTCGCCGTGAACTCCTCGCAGGCCGGGTCAAGCTGAAGCAGCCGCTTTCGCCGATGGAGTCTCGGAGCATTGTTTCTGGCGATGAAAAGCCCTTGCTGCTTCTTGGTGTACGCTGGCTATTAGAAGAATATTTCGGTGAATATTGGAGCGGTAGCGAGTATCGCAAAACTTCTTATGTGGCCTAAAGTTTTTTGTAGAGGCGGTTTGCAGGCCGTCTCTCTCCTAACTATAACGTACTGTTAATGTAGATGATGAGCATTGCCGTCTCTTTGCTGCTCGGCATTATCATGGGCGGTATAATCAGTTACTTTATTTTGCAAAAAACACAGCACAAGATAGCCATTGCAGAGTATGAGTCCCAGATTGAAAGGTTGAAAACAGAACACCAACAGGCTGTCAAAGAGGCAAGAAACAGAAGTTTGGATGGCAGCCGCGCTGTTATTAAGGGTAAAATAGCCGAGCAGTTCTTGCCTATTCTGCCAGCATTTAAATACTTGCCTTCAGATGCCCGCTTTCTTGGCGACCCAATAGATTATGTTATTTTCAATGGCTATACAGAGCTAAAAGATAATCGCGGTAATCGAGACAAGCTGGAAATTATCCTGTTGGATGTCAAAACCGGGAAAGCAAGTCTCACCCAATATCAAAAGGCAATTCTTGACGCAGCTCAGGCAGGACGAATACGTTTTGAAACCATTCGACTATGAAAACTTTAGGTTCTTTTAGTGCCAGAAGTCTGGACAAAGGATGATTATCATGCTCGTGCTCCGCAAACTCCTTAAAACATTCTCTACTGTTCCACTCTCTGGTTGGCTGCTCGGTAGCTTGGCAGCGGTGCTGCTGGAATACTTCCTCGGCGATGCCATATCGTATTATCTCTATCTGCCAAAAATCCCAGTGCTCCTCGGCACCCTCGTGGTGCTGAAATACCCAGAGCTAATTCCCGGTGTACTTGGCTATGACGTGCTGATTTACCTTATTCCGATTCTGCTTGTTGCCCGCCTCTCTGCGCCGCTGATGAACCGGCTCTCAAGTTGGCTCAACAAGCTACCAATATGGCTTGCTACCCTGCTCCATCTGGCTGCCTTTTATGGCATTCTCCACCTCTGGGCAGGCATTAACGATTACCGCATCCTCGTGGTCAAGCTGATTCTGATTTCGGTCATCCTCACCCTCAGCCTGAACATCATCAACGGCTGGCAGGGCGAGTTCTCCTGCTCGCATCCAGGTTTTATGGCCATTGGGGCGTATGTTTCCTCTGCCCTCACGCTCCGCCTCTTTGTTGATGACAAGCTCTTCGGCCCTGCCTTGCTACCTGCCGCGCTTGGCCCTTGGCTCTTCCCGCTGATACTCCTACTGGGTGGAGCTGCTGCTGCGCTTGGCTCGCTGATTGTCGCGATTCCTTCCTTCCGTACACGCGGTGATTATCTGGCCGTGATTTCGCTGGCCTTCATGTTCATTGTCAAGAGTGCGATTGAGAATATGGAGTTCCTTGGTGGGCCGCGTGGTCTGAGCAGTCAACCAGACTACTCCTCGCTGCCAGTGATCTTTGCTTGGACTGCGCTCTGTATCTGGATAGTTCACAACTTTACCACCTCGATCAGGGGCAAGGCTCTCAACGCGGTGCGCGACAACGAGGCAGCAGCCAGCTCAATGACCATCAACACCCGCCGTACCAAGATGACCGCCTTTATGTTTGGCGCATTCTGGGCAGGCGTGGCAGGCGGTCTTTTCGCCCATGTGCTCCGCTACATCAACCCAAGCAGCTTCGGCATTCAGAATCTAGCCGAGATCTTGGCAATGGTCTATTTCGGTGGCTTGAATTCGATTGCTGGCTCTATTGTCGGGGCGGTCAGCATTAGCCTGCTCAGTGAAATGCTCAAACCGCTGGAGCTGTTCAAGTGGATCATCATCCCCCTGATGCTGATTCTGATTATGATCTACCGACCCAACGGCTTGATTGCCTTCACGGAGCTGAATGTCAGGAAGCTGATGCGGCCAAGGAAGTAGGAAAACTTGAATAGCCTTGCTGTCTGTTTCTGCCGCGTTCCCTAATCAAAATAAGAAAGAAAAGGAGCTGGATGATGCCTGCACCAGAAATAGAGATTTCAAAAGATGGACTGAAACTTTCCTATCTACGGTATTTGGCAGATAGTGCCGCCGGTTTCTTGGTGATTCTTATCGTATTGCTTGCAGTCAGCAATCAAGTGCCTCTTCCTTTTTTTGGGCATTCGTTTGAATCACTTGCAAAGATGTCAAGCGACACCAAATTATTTGTTTTTCTGCTTCTCTTTCTGTTGGCCACGCCACTTGGTCTTCTGATAAACGGATTGAGTTGGTTTCTTCTCGGCTGGCTGCAATTTCCTCTGCATAAATTCTGGTTTCGTTTGCCAGATAAATGGTATTCTCCTCTGTCTCCAACCAAGTCAGACTTGTACTTTGACAAACTTGAAGATTTTTTCAAAATAAATAGAGATAAAGAAATCAACGGTAAACATATATCATTAGTGTATACAACATACGAGGACTATTTAGTCTTCTTCTTCCGCGAAAGGATTAGAGTTGAACATGTAATCGGACTGGCCAGATTTGCAAGAAACATAGCCTTTATTGCCTGCATCTTTTTTTTCTCAATCTTGCATGTTATCCTCTGGAATTCTTGTAAGATGATCCATAACGCACATCACATTCTCCTGCTTGCGTTTCTTGTCGCTGTTCTTGCAATCTTTCTGTATTCCCTCGTGGAGGGCAGGGCTGTTAAGTTCTGAAATATTCCATGAGTTCCTTGACATTGCTGGCGAAATGAATTGCTGCTCCTTTAATGGAATCAAAGCCAAGTTCACGGCTAACATTGATCGCCACATTTTTTAAAATGGACAATGTCTCGATGCCATTTCCTTTTTTTATTCCAGAATCATCTTCATATTGAATCACATCTTTGACCCAGTGCAGACGATTTTCTATGGAC
>JAPEVH010000070.1 GCA_026645415.1 Candidatus Electronema sp. | reverse complement strand
GACGAGACTTCCGCCGCCAGATGACTGATCGTGCTCATATTTCACAGAGTTTGAAGAAATGAATTGATTTTTTAATCCTTTTACTCAGGCGTTCAAACTCTGTCAAGAAAAGTGATGGATGGTAAGGCATCAGGAGAACTGGTGAAATATAAAAAAATATTTTCTGCATAAATAAGCTGTGCTCTGTAAGGGAAAAATGAAAGTTTGTAAACAGAGCTATAAAAATCATTTGAACTTGAGAAAAATCCTCTGCTCTAAAAAAATACCAACTCACTACAATGACATGAAAGAAAAAGATAATTTTAAAAAAGTCAACAAAAATATAATATTTTGAACTGAGGAGGGGCGTTGTTTGATGACTAATGAGGTGATGTATCGCTTGGAGGAGGGCGTGAAAAAGTCCCCAAACGACATAGGTCATCTTTGCACCATGCCATAACCCGCCGAGAAGCATGGTGATAAAGAGATTCCGTACTGTTTTAAAACTTCCAGCTTTACTGCCACCTAAAGGAATGTAAAGATAATCCCGCAACCAAAAAGAAAGACTAATATGCCATCTACGCCAGAATTCTTGAGGGTTCTTAGAAAAATAGGGTAGATGGAAGTTGTCCATAATCTCAAAGCCGAGTACTGCTCCCAATCCTTTGGCAATCCAAGAGTATCCAGCAAAGTCACCATAAATCTGAAAGGCAAAGGCATAGCCAGTTAACAGGTAGCAAAAGCCTGTCTGAGCCTTGTGCGTCGCAAAGATCGGATCAACAAGTCGAGCAAGATTATCAGCCAAAAAAACTTTAAGAAATAACCCTGCACAGATGTAATAGAAGCCAAGCTGAATTTTGGCAAAAGTGATTGTTCGTGGTGAGAGTATCTGTGGTAACAGATGAGTGCTTCGTTCTATTGGCCCGGCAACAAGTTGAGGAAAGAATGAGACATAGAGGGCATAGTCGGTAATTTTTTTAGCTGGGTTCATTCTCCCGCGAAAGACATCTACGGTGTAGCTCATCGATTGGAAGGTGTAGAAGGAGATGCCCACAGGAAGAAGAATACGCAGACTGACCGGTGTGACTTGAAAACCGAGAGATTTCAGAAAGAACAAGGCATTTTCAAGAAAAAAATTAGCATATTTAAAATAACACAGGATGCCAAGATTAAAAACTATACTGACAAAGAGGAACCGCTTTCTGACTTTCTGGTCTTGGGCTGTATGAATCAGCTTGGCAGCCCAGTAATCAACAGTGACTGTTAGGAACAGTAAAAGAAGAAAACGATAATCCCAAGCTCCATAAAAAAAACAACTGGCAGCCAGAAGCAACCAGTTCTGTTCTCTATGCCGCAGCAGTAGGCAACCAAAAAAAACAGCGGCGAAAAATATAAAAAATGTAAAACTGTTAAAGAACAAAATCAGACAACTTATTAAGTTTGGCGAAAAATATTGATAAGGTGTTGGTGTGCTTAAACTTAACTCAGCATATCCAATCTACGCTGATGTCGCCCGCCGGAAAATTCTGTTTGTACCCAAGTGCGAACAATTTCACAGGCCATTTCTGGGCCAATAACCCTACCACCAAGGCAAAGCACATTAGCATTATTGTGCTCACGGCTCATCCGGGCGGTGAAGGCTTCGTGGCAAAGTGCGGCCCGAATCTCTCGGTGCCGGTTGGCAGCAATAGACATGCCTATCCCCGTGCCACAGATAAGAATGCCCAGCTCACAAGCACCTGTTCGCACGAAAGAGCAGACTTTTTCAGCAAAATCAGGATAATCTACCGAGCTGCTATCATGGCAGCCCACAGATTCAATATCTACACCTAATTCCTGAAGACAAGGAATAAGTATTTGCTTCAGCTCAAAGCCGCCGTGATCACTACCTAGTGCAATTTTCACGTTTATCCTCGCCGTTATTGCGCAAACTGTTTCATAATAATGACAGCATTTGTGCCGCCAAAACCAAAGGAGTTGGACATGGCTGCCCGAATTGTTGTCTGACGAGCTGTGTTTGGCACATAGTCCAAATCACAGTTTGGGTCTGGAATCTCCAAATTCATGGTTGGCGGAATACACTGATGGTGCAGACTCAAGGAGAGAAACGCTGCTTCAATACCGCCTGCTCCACCCAGCATATGGCCGGTCATGGATTTAGTTGAGCTGACTGCCAGTTTGTAGGCATGATCGTCAAAAACCGTTTTGATTGCGATGGTCTCGCACTTATCGTTAAGTGGTGTTGAGGTGCCGTGGGCATTGATATAATCAATTTCTTCCGGGTTCATACTTGCTGTACGCAGAGCCATGCGCATACAACGAACAGCCCCTTCGCCGTCTTCTGGCGGGGCAGCAATATGGTAGGCATCACTACTCAGGCCGTAACCAACTATCTCTGCATAAATTTTTGCCCCCCGTGCCTTAGCTGACTCCAGCTCTTCCAGCACAATCATCCCTGCTCCTTCGGCAATGATGAAACCGTCGCGGTCGCGGTCAAAAGGTCGTGAGGCTTGCTCTGGAGCATCGTTGCGGGTAGACAGGGCCTTCATTGCGGCAAAACCACCTACTGCCATCGGGCAAATGACCGATTCAGTACCACCAGTAACAGCGATATCACAGCTACCCAAAAGGATATGCTTATACGCCTCGCCAACTGCATGGGTACCAGCAGCACAGGCGGTTGATAAGGCGAGATTTGGCCCCTTGGCATTGAGTCGCATCGAGATATGACCAGATGCCATGTTAGGAATCACCCTTGGAATAAAGAAGGGCGTAATCCGGCGCGGTCCTTTTTCAAGGAGGACGGAATGATATTCTTCAATTGTCGGCAAACTTCCCATGCCACAACCAGTGATGACCCCAACTCGCTCGGCTATCTCCTCTGTAATTTCCAGCCCGCTGTCTTGAATAGCCATCTCAGCGGCGACCACACCATACTGAACAAAGAGGTCAAGAGTCTTAACCTGTTTTGGTTCAAACCACCGTTCTGGTTCAAAGTCCTTGACCTCAGCAGCAATTTGTGCGGCATGGGCGGAGGCATCGAAACGGGTGATCGGCCCAATACCACTGCGCCCGTTTAACAATCCCTGCCATGTTTTCTCTGTTCCAATGCCCAATGGAGTCACTAGCCCAACCCCGGTCACTACAACCCGTCGTTTCATCCTCGTAACCTTATTGATTTGGCGGATTTTGTTCCCATGCCGCGCTGTACTGATTATGCTTCCTGATTTTTTTCTACGTAATTGATCGCATCCTGAACGGTTTTGATCTGCTCTGCGTCTTCGTCTGGTATTTCTATATCAAAAGCCTCTTCCATGGCCATAATCAACTCAACTTGATCCAAAGAGTCTGCGCCAAGATCATCTACAAAATTAGCATTTGGAACAACCTTCTCTTTGTCTACACTAAGCTGCTCAACAATAATACCAATCATCTTTTCTGTAGCTGCTGCCATGCTTATTCTCCTGAGTTCTTTCTATGGTTGTAAATACAAAAAAATTCGGAAGAATTTACCTCATTCCGAATAAGAGTTAAAACTTAATTACCCATGTGCATGCCACCGTTGACATGCAAGGTCTGACCGGTGATATAACTGCTCTCTTCAGCAGCGAGGAAGGCAACGGCGGCAGCCACATCCTCTGGCGTACCAAGGCTACCAAGTGGAATAGCGGCGAGCAGACCTTCTTTGAGTTCTTCGGAGATGTCAGCAGTCATATCAGTAACAATATAACCCGGCGCAACACAGTTGACCGTGATTTTACGCGAAGCCAGCTCCTTGGCTATGGCCTTGGTCAGGCCGATCAGCCCGGCCTTGGCCGCCGCATAGTTGACTTGCCCTGCGTTGCCGATGCAGCCGATCACCGAACTGATGTTGATAATCCGACCCCAGCGTTTTTTCATCATGCCGCGCATCGCCTCTTTCGAGCAGATAAAGGCCCCTTTCAGGTTGGTGTTCAGCACCGCGTCCCAATCTTCCTCTTTCATCCTAGCCATCAGGCCGTCTCGGGTGATGCCCGCGTTGTTGACGAGAATATCTACGCCGCCCTCGATGCTCTTGATCGCCTGCTGCACGGCGGTGCTGTCCGCCACGTCAAAGCCAATAACAAAGCCCTTGCCGCCCGCAGCGGTAATTTCTGCTAAGACTGCCTCTGCTGCTACCGCATTACTGACATAGTTAATGCCAACATTTGCTCCTTGAGCGGCCAGCCGCAGACAAACAGCTTTGCCAATGCCCCGGCTGCCGCCAGTGATTAAGGCAGTTTTTCCTGCAAGAGTCATAGTTTGCGCTGCTCCCGTATTTTTCCTGTCAATAATGGCAAGATTTCAAATAAATCACCGACTAGACCATAAGTGGCAAGGTCAAAGATCGGTGCCTTCTCGTCCCGATTGATGGCCACAATGGTTTCTGCTGACTGCATTCCGACCGTGTGCTGCACCGCGCCAGAGATGCCGCAGGCAATATAGAGCTTCGGGCTGACTGTTTTGCCGGTCTGGCCGACTTGGCAGGGATAGCCAATCCAGCCAGCATCTACTGCGGCCCGCGAGGCAGAAACCGCGCCGTTCAGCTCAGTCGCCAGCTCGTGGAGCAGAGCAAAGCCCTGTTCGCCTGCCAAGCCGCGCCCGCCGCTGACCAGCACTTCTACTTCCTGAATATTGGCTTCTTGCTCTTGACTGAATACAGTCTCTAATACTTCAATTTTAGAGGCCAGCAGCTCCGGCGTAAGTTCAACCTTGATCACCTCACCACTGCGAGCCAAATCAGCCTGTGCCGGGGCCATGACATTAGGCCGCACTGTCGCCATCTGCGGCCGGGTTTGCGGGCATTCGATAGTAGCCATGATGTTGCCGCCAAAGGCCGGGCGGGTTTGCAAAAGTACCCCGTCTTCCGGGCGAATGGCAAGAGCGGTGCAATCAGCGGTCAGACCCGCGCCAAGGCTGTTCGCCACCTGCGGGATGACCGAGCGGCCTATAGCGGTTGCTCCGGCCAACACCACTTCTGGTTTATGCTGAAGAATCAGATGCTCCAGCACCTTGCCGTACACATCTTCGCGGTACTGTGCAAGGGCGGGGTCATCAGCAAGCAGCACCTTGTCCGCGCCAGCGGCGATCAGCCAAGCGGCCTTGTTTTCGACTTCGGCACCCAGCAGAACGGCGGTCAGGGCAGTGCCGCGCTGGTCAGCCAGCTTTCTGCCAATGCCGAGCAGCTCAAAGGCCACTGGCGCAATGGTGCCGTGCCGAGCTTCAACAAAGACCCAAATGCCAGACCACGCAGACAAGTCGTTTGGCGCGGCTTGTTCAGCGGTTTTAATGCGCAGGGCACCAGGCTCGCAGTTGTCCACGCAGGAGCCGCAGAGGGTGCAGTTGTCGCCGACCACGGCAAGGCCGTCTTTGAGGGTGATGGCTCCAAAGGCGCAGTTGGCTTCGCAGACTCCGCAGCCGATACATAAGGTGGTGTCAACTATGAGCATGGAAGTCCTCTTAAAAAGTTACGTCACAAACTAATTGAACACGTTCTAAAATAAAGTTAGCGACATCACTCTTTGAGAAACGAGTTGCATCAATATACCCATCAATAGAGAACACACCGTCTATTTTGGAGTCATCGAATCTAACAAACATAACACGTTCATCCTCTTTTGCTTTAATGATGTCTCTAACCGCCCTCCACTCCAGTCCACACCATTCCTTTTTTGAATATTCTTTACATAAGAATACCACTATTAACTCGGAATTGTTTCGATATATGTTTTGCAACAATGTATCCAAGTTAGGTACTGCAAGCTGAGACTGATAGTCGTAATCATAAAAAACTTGATCGGTACCAATACGTATTTTTAATATTTCAACAATGTCAGAAACATAATTTCTGTGTTCTCCTGGAAATGATAATGCCACCTTAAAATTGATCTGACTGACCTTGCTCATGGACTTATCTATCTTGTCAATTTTTTGGCTATCAGAAAGAGACTCCAAAGCCAGCAATGATAGGGAGTACGGATCAGGCTCAATTTTCTTCATTCTTTCCTTCCCCGGACTTACCTTTGATAAATAGTAAAGAAGATAATTAAGCCAAATAGCCATTTCGTTAGAATTTACAGCACCTGTTGGCTTAGAATTGCCCTCCTTTTTCTCTTGTAATATCTCATTAAGGACATGTAATTTTATTACAGCAGACTCTTTGTCATTGAATAAACTCCCAGCTCTTTTAGCCATACGACAAAATAAACCGCAACTCTCTCCTTCTATTACAGCAAAAGCAGATAATCTTGCTCCTTTTACTCCCCATTGAAAATCACTATCTTTTATATCTTGACAAAGCCTATCAACCCCTCTTTGCCCTTCAATATTTCCATAATATTGCCAGAGCATTATTGTATGATTTGGAGAGATAAATTTTCTGTTTTCGATAGGGCCTGAATCTGCCACATAAAAAACACTAAAAGTAATATCATAAAATTTATCAGCTTCACGTCCAAAGGCACTTACAAGACGATCTATTTCAGCTTTTTTCTTTCTAAGAGACATTCGCTATTCGAGATATATCTGGAATATTTTTACAGAAAGTTATCTCCACTGCGTTGCCTGATGCTGCAATTCAACAGAAGTGTATTCATCCTTAAACTCAGACAATGCACCCTCCCACGCTGAAAAATCAAGCTGCTTTGCCTGCTTTGCTTTTTCACTCTTCCTGCGGGTCAGCAGAAAATCAATAAAATGCAGTACCTCTTGCTTGAGATCATCAGGCAGCATGTTAATTTTCCGCTCTATCACCTGTGCGCTTGCATTCACAAATACCCCCTAATTTCCTCCACCAACTGCGCCACCTGCTCCGCTGCGGTGCCAGAAAACATCCTCCGGTTGCCGCGTGGCTCTGGCGAGAAAACCCGCGCCACCTTGGTTGGTGATCCAGCCAAACCAATGCACTGCGGCTCCGCACCAATGTCCGCAGCGGACAGCACCCGGATTTCCGCCTTTTTGGCCCGCATCTTGCCTTTCAACGAAGGAACCCGTGGCTCGTTGATGTCCTTGACTACGGTGAGCAAAGCAGGCAACGGCAGCTGCACCACATCGTAGCCATCATCCATCATCCGCTCCACCCGGAGATAATCTTCCGCCGCCTCACGGGTTTTCTGCACACAGGTGATGTAGGGTAACTTGAGCTGTGTCGCCATGCCTGGCCCGACTTGGGCCGTGTCGCCGTCAATGGCCTGCTTGCCGCAGAGGATCAGATCAAACGCGCCAAGCGTTTGCACCGCCTTGGCCAAGGTGTAGGAAGTCGCCCACGTGTCTGCTCCGGCAAAGGCCCGGTCAGAGACCAGCACGCCCTCATCCGCACCGCACGAGATCGCCTCCAGTAGCACGTCCTTGGCCTGCGGCGGCCCCATAGACAACGCCGTGACCGTGCCGCCGAGCTGCTCCTTGAGCCGCACTGCTTCTTCCAAGGCATGGCGGTCAAAGGGATTCATGATCGCGGCCACGCCTTCCCGCGCCAAGGTGTTGGTCTTGGGATCAAGGCGCACATCCTTGGCATCCGGCACCTGCTTGATGCAGACAATGATCTTCATGCGTATTCCCGGTTCAGTTCCTGCCCAATGACGTTGCGCTGAATCTGGTTGGTGCCTTCGTAGATTTGGAGAATCTTGGCATCGCGCATCATCTTTTCGACCGGATATTCCTTCATGTAGCCATAACCACCCATGACCTGCACCGCGTCCGTGGTCACTTTCATGGCCGTGTCCGTGGCAAAAACCTTGCACATCGAGGAAACCTTGCTTGCGTCCTCTGGATGCGCGTCAATATGCCGGGCCGCGCCATACACCAAGCCCCGCGCTGCCTCTGTCTGAATGGCCATATCAGCCAAGATATGCTGCACAGCCTGAAAACCAATGATTGGTTTGCCAAACTGAACCCGCTGCTTGGCATAGCTTGCCGCTTCATCTAAGGCCGCCTGCGCTAGACCAACAGCAAGGCTGGCAATACCGGGCCGCGACACATCCAAAGTTTTCATCACCGTGATAAAGCCGGTGCCTTTCCTGCCAATTAGCCGGTCTTTGGGAATCCGGCAGTCGCGCATCACCAGCTCGCGGGTGGCAGAAGCGCGGATACCCATCTTGTCTTCCTTCTTACCATAGGAAAAGCCGGGATCGCCGTCCTCAACCACAAACATCGAAGCCCCGCGAATGCCCTTTTCAGGATTGGTCAGGGCAATGACCGAATAAATATGCGCCTCGCCGCCATTGGTGATCCATTGCTTAGTGCCGTTCAGCACCCAGTAATCACCGTCTTCAACAGCGGTGGTGTGGATGCCTGCCGCATCTGAACCGGCATTGGCTTCAGTCAGACCAAAGGCGGCCCAGTATTTACCTTCAGCCACGCTCGGCAGATATTTTTGCTTCAGCTCCTCGCTCCCGGAAATCAGAATAGGAAGGATGCCAAGACCGCAGGCGGCAAAGCTGGTAGCCACGCCCACGCAACCACGGGCCAGCTCTTCCAAAGCAAGAACTATATCAAAGGCACCACTGCCCATGCCGCCGTATTCCTCTGGCACCAGCACGGCAAAGAGATCCGCCTTGGCAATGTCCCGCAGCAGTTCACCGGCAAACTCGTTTTTCTCGTCCAGCTCGGCCCGCTTGGGAACGATCTTTTCAACGGCCAGTTCGCGGGCGGTCTCTTTGATCATCCGTTGTTCTTCAGTCAAAAAATAATCCACCGTGTTCTCCTTTGTACATAGGCGAAGATATCTCGACGCAGGCTTCGGACTTACCTCGACCCATGCATCATCATCTTACCACTTCAGCAGCATAGAACCCCAAGTGAAACCACCGCCAAAGGCACAGAGCAGCAACTTATCGCCACGCTGGAGCCGACCTTGCCGGACGGCCTCATCTAGGGCAATCGGGATGCTGGCCGCTGAGGTGTTGCCGTATTTATCGACGTTACAAAAGACCTGATTCGCTTGCGCGCCAAGGCGGTCAGCTAATTTGTCAAGAATACGAATATTAGCCTGATGGGGGATAATTAAAGAAATGTCGCTGATCGAGAGCTGCTGCCGCTCCAGCAATTGGCGGACTACATCTTCCATCGCCCGAACAGCATATTTGAACACGTCTCGGCCTGACATCTGAATGACGCAGCCTTTGCTTTCTGGATCAAGTAAATCTGGATTCTTGCTCGCAGGACTATCCATATAAAGCAGATTCCAGAGACTGCCATCGGAAAGTAGGCAGCTATCCAAAATGCCGCGTTCCTCTGCGCTGCCAAGCACACAGGCCCCAGCACCGTCGCCAAAAAGAATGCAAGTATTGCGATCTTCCCAATCCACCCGGGCAGACAGGGTTTCTGAGCCGATCACCAGCACTTTCATCTTGGGATCAGCAGCAATATATTTTCTTGCTACATCAAGCGCGTAAAGGAACCCTGAACAGGCCGCATTGAGATCAAAGGCAAAGGCATTATTTGCGCCAAGCTCGGTCTGGACAAAGCAGGCGCAGGAAGGCATCAGCATGTGTGGGCTGATGGTAGCAACAATAATCAGACCAAGATCCTGAGCCGCAATACCAGCGGCTGTCAAGGCGTGCTGGGCAGCACGAGTGGCAAGCTGATAATTCTGCTCATCTGGCCCAGCAATACGGCGAGTGCGAATGCCGGTACGAGTGCGAATCCACTCGTCCGAAGTCTCTACCATCCGCTCCAACTCTGTGTTGGTCAGTACCCGTTCAGGCAATGAGGAACCGGTACCAAGCACTGCTGCCCGCATCAACTCTGCCCCGCTTCCTGCTGAAGATGACCAGTAATGGCCTTGTTCACGTGCCCTTCAACCATTTTGGCGGCTTCTTTGATTGCGTTGCGAATAGCGATAGCAGACGATGTGCCATGACAGATGATACCTGTTCCATTGATACCAAGAAGCGGCGCACCTCCGTATTCTGCATAATCTACCCGCTTACGAAAGCTGTCAAAGGCTGGACGAATAAAAAGAGAGGCCAAGCTGGCTCGCCATGATTTTTTAATCTCAGCCTTCAGCATCTGCTGCATTGCTTCAGCCAGTCCTTCGCTGACCTTGAGGGCAATATTACCAACAAAGCCATCACAGACCACCACATCGACATCACCGCCGTAAACATCGCGCCCTTCAACATTGCCAATAAAGTTCAAGCTGCTTGCTTTGATCAGGTCATAGGCTTCCTTAACTGCGGCGTTGCCTTTACCAGGTTCCTCACCAATATTAAGGAGACCGACACGGGGTGCAGGCCGGTTCATCAGCAACTGGCAACAAAAGGAAGCCATAACCGCAAACTGATACAGATGCTGCGGGCGACAATCAACATTGCCGCCAATATCAGTTACAAGTACCGGTTCTTTGAGCGTTGGAAAAAAGCTGGCAATGCTTGGTCGGGAAATACCCTTTAAGCGGCCTAACTGAAGAATGGCCGCTGTCATGGTTGCACCAGAATGACCTGCGGAAACCATTGCTTCGGCTTGTCCCTTTTTAACAAGGTCAAAGCCGACCATAATGGTGGAATCCTTTTTTCGGCGCACCGACTCGACAGCTTCCTCTTCCATAGAGACAGCTTGCGAAGCATGAACAATTGATAGGCGCGGCTCAGTAGCTTTGCCCCGGCGGGCTAGCTCTTCACGCAACAGATCCTCATGACCGATCAGAACCACTTCAATTTTGGCGTACTGCTCAATCGCTTGAATGGCTCCGTCGATCAGTACTGCACTGCCGCAGTCACCGCCCATGGCATCAAGGGCTATCTTCACCGCTGCCTATGCCAGCTCGTCTCCAAGCTGATAAATGCTTTTGCCTTTGTATTTGCCGCAGCCAGAACAGAGCTGATGGGGCATTTTTGGCTCGCCGCATTCAGGGCAGCGACCTACAGAAGGAGCAGTCAAAAAATCATGCGCCCGCCGTTGGCGAGTGCGGGAATGGGAATGTCGTCTTTTCGGTAAAGCCATGTTGTTTCTCCTTATTTCAATACGTTTCTTCCCTAATATAGAGGAAGAAAAAAGGTTACTTGTTGTTCTTTAATGCGGCTAAGGCTGCAAAGGGAGAATTCTCCGTCGTTGATGCACAGGTGCAAGTCTCGCTGTTAAGGTCTATCCCACAGCTTGGGCAGAGTCCTCGACAATCTGCTGAACAGAGCTGCTTAATCGGTAAACTCAGATAAAGCTGCTGCTGAAGTATCTCAATGAGATCTGCTACTGGTTGGTCAAGCTCAACCAACTCAATATCAGCCCCATCTGCCAGTGCTTTAACGCTCCAGCTTCCTTCTTCATCTGGCACTTCTAGCACCAAATGAAACGCTGTAGCCACTGGGATATCATAGGCCACCAAGCAGCGATCGCAGGTCAAGCGCAAGCCAGTACGAAGCGTTCCCTGTACTTCAGCTCGATTTTCAGCCTTGCGCTGCAAAGTCAACTCTGCCTCTACCGGAGCGGTGTTCAGCAATCCGGTTGCAGTCAGCCAAGCATCGTCCGTAAAACGATAGTGGTTGCCGCTTTGAGCAATTTCAGCAAATGGAATCTTCACACTGACACCTAGCGTGTAAACCAATGGCAGGTTAGTAAAATACAAAATCATACACAAAAAAGCCTCCTCATGCCAAGAAAAAAAGAGCGAATCGCGGGAAATAGCCTAGATTGTTCTTTTCTTGTTTGAGGCAGGATAACGATACCGTACAATAGATATTAAGCAAGCTGTTCTTTTGTGGAGATAAGCGATGAAAGGTAATGCCCAATTAGCAGCCCCAGAAGTTGTCACTGAATTTCTTGGGAAGATCATGCCGTTCAAGGAATTGGCCCCAGAGACTATTCGTCAGGTAGCCAGTCACGTCAAGGTGGATTTTTTCCCAAAAGGTACTCGTCTGTTCCAAGCTGGCAAGAGTGAAATAGACTATCTCTACCTGATTCAGCAGGGTGGGGTAAAGTGTTTTATTGTTGACGATGACGGAGTTGAGACGCTCAAGGATTTTCGGGGAGAAGGGGACTACATAGGTGCGCTCGGCATTATCCGAGGCACGCAGGCCAATCTTGATGTGGAGATGGTGGAAGATACCTTCTGCTTTCTCTTGCCGCGCGCTGTTTTTCTCGATTTGATTAAGAATCAGCTAGGGTTCTCCCAATACTACCTAAAGACCTTCTCGGAAAAGGTAGTACGAGCCGCCTACAGCGAGCTACGGCGGCACCGGATGGGTCGGAGTAGTGACAGCAATCTGCACCTTTTTTCGATTCAGGTTGGTGACATCATTCGGCAGAAGCCCCGTAAGATTGCCGCAGAGAGCAGCATACGTGAGGCAGCGCAGAGAATGGCTGAATACCGGGTAGCCTCCTTGCTCATTCACGAGCAAGGCGATGAGGAGCAGATCATCGGCATTGTTACCGACCGGGATTTACGTAACAAAGTGCTGGCTCCGGGCCGTGACACCAGCGAGCCAATCTGGACGGTGATGTCTGCGCCAGTGGCTACCATTCTTTCCCAATCTACCTGTTTTGATGCCCTGATCAAGATGATGTCCGCCTCCATTCACCACTTAGCTGTGGAGCGCAAAGACCGAATCATTGGGGTGATCACTTCGCATGATATTGCTCTGATGCAAGGTCATGCACCCTATGCCTTGTTCAAAGAAATCGGTCGGCAGCAAGGTATAGAAGGACTGCACCCGCTGGCCAGACGCATTCCTGAAATGATTCGCAACCTGATTAAGGAAGGGGCGAGGGCTGGCCATATTGCCCGAATGATCTCTATTCTCAATGATCAGATTTTAGAGCGACTCCTCATGCTCTTAGAAGCCGAGCTAGGGCCACCGCCTGTAGATTACTGCTGGTTGCTGGTCGGTTCTGAGGGCAGACGCGAGCAGACGTTCCGTACAGATCAGGACAACGCGATTATTTATGAAGATCCAGTGGATGAGGCGCAGGTAGCAGCCTGTGAAGATTACTTTGCTCGATTCGCTCGTCGGGCTATTGGCCATCTGGTGCAGTGTGGTTATCCGCTTTGTCCAGGCGGGATTATGGCGGTTAATCCCAAGTGGCGGCAGCCGCTTTCGGTTTGGAAGGGCTATTTTACCAAGTGGGCAGCTCTGCCTGAGCCGCAAGAGCTGCTCAATGCTACCATTTTCTATGATTTCCGGGCTGGTTTTGGCAAGGCTGCGTTAGCTGATGAGCTGCGCCAGCATCTGAGCACGGTCACTAAACAGCAGGAGCTGTATCTCTTTCACCTTGCCAGACAGTGCCTTTCTGCCAAGGTGCCGCTCTCCTTTTTCAAGAACTTCATTGTTGAGAAGGACGGTGAGCACAAGAACAAGCTCGACATCAAGACCCAAGGCTTGACCCCCTTTGTCAACTTTGCCCGTATCTTGGCTCTCAAGCATGGCATTCGTGAGACCAACACCTTAGCCCGCTTGCAGGTGCTGGCCAAGGAGAGTTTTCTTAGCGAGGAACTGCTAGCCAAATCAGTTGATGCCTATGAAATGCAGATGCAGGTACGGCTCATCCATCAGCTCAATCAGATTGATGCAAGCGAGCAGCCAGACAATCACATCGCCCCAGCCGATTTATCAGAGCTAGACCGGCGGATGCTCCACGATGCCTTTGAAGTGATTGAACGGCTGCATGGGGTGCTGCGAACCCTGTTTCCTGTGTCTTGATCAGCTCTGGGTTGTTAACAGGTTCTGCTTGGTGAAGCAGTGGGTCGGCTTGCCTTTCTCGTCAGTAACCACGCCAATCGCTGCCCCTGACTTCTCCATTCTGCGGGCTGTGTCGGCAACCTTGTCATCTGGTGTTACTTTGATGAAGAATGAGGGGCCGTGCAGTTTCTCGTACTTCTTGCCAAGCGTTTCTTGTGTAGCAAGGCGCTCAAGGAACGCCGCCACTGTCTCCCCATCACCAAAGTTATCATCCCAGATAATCCTGACATGTAGGAGATCCTCTATTATCCCCTTTCCTTCCTGATCAAAGACTGGCACCCACCAGTAATCAGCATGGCCAGTAAGACAGTTGACAATATACTCCTTTGTTGAGTTAGGATTGAAGTTAAAGGTACTGTTGATAGTGGCCAAGGGCAAGTCTTTGACATAATCGCGCTTGCCTGTATTCTGCAATGTATTCTGCTGAATCTGCAACACAGCTTCGGTTGAACGGTTGCTCTCAACCATATTCTCTTTACCAAAGAAGTAGGCAGCACCTCCGCCGATCCATGCACCGAATGCGCCCAGCAGCACAGACACTGTCCATTTGCCAAATTCAATGATACCATTATCCCCCCATAGAGATGACTGTGCTTTGTAGCAGACGAGAGCCAGCACTGATAGGACAAGAACACACAAGATACCAAGCATGGTCATGACCATCCAGAAGGCCATCTTGGTATTTGGTGGATCCGATGTCCTCGACTGGTTTGAGGGACTCTTCTCTGCGGGTATGTTTTGGGGTTTGTCTGACATGGTTTCTCCTCCTTTATAAAGATAGTTGTGCGGAAGAACAAGTCCTGCGTGTGCTTAATGCTCTGTCTGATAGGGCTTATTCGTGAACGCAGATGCCTGAGCAATCCGCCCCAGTAGCAGGATCGCAACCATCATTAGGATCATCCACGCAGTTCATGCCTGCTGGACACTGAATGTTTGCAATTCCACCGCACATTTGTTCGCACTTTCCTTCGTGGTCAACAGATACACCGTTTCGTGCCGCCACGCAATCATTGCCGTACGTCTTGCCGTCGCAGCCGCAGACAGGCTTGTAGATTGTGAGGCAAATCTCCGGCTTTGTAGTGCAGACTCCGGGCGCATCAGCTCTGCCGCAGTTTGCCTGAGTCTCATACTTGCAGTACTGTTCTGCGGGACAGGCAGGCAAGTGCCAGCTCCCACATGCTCCGCTTGGCTGAGGATCAGGAGTTGGGCCGGGTTTAGGGCATCCGGCCAAGAGAAATGCTGCGCAGGTACCAACAAGCAATACGATAGACTTCTTCATGAACTCACCTTTATAGTTGTGTTGTGGTTTAGTAATGCGGCTGTTGCTTTGAAGCTGCCATCTACTGTGTTCTGTCATCACCTCCTTGATTGAAGAACAAATGCTTTGCAAAAATATTGGCATACGAAGCAATAATGGTCAAGGGGAAATACAAAACAATCTGGCCTGATGCTAACTGCAAGGCTTTGCCGGATCAGCATTGAGCTGACGATCAACAACTCCGCTAGGTTGCTGGATATGGTCAGAACCGAGTATACTGGCCGGGTGGTTGATATTTTGGAGGTGCGGGAAGGAAGCACCGTAACTACTTTGAGGGCATTTGTGATGATAACGCAGCTTGAGATAAAGAACTTCAGAGGCTTCTCTGAATACAAGATTAATGATATAGGGCAAGTCAATCTGCTGGTTGGGACGAATAATTGTGGCAAGACATCCATTTTGGAAGCGGTTCATCTGCTCAAGTCGAAGGGAGATGCTTCTGTCCTCTTTTCTATTCTTGCCCAAAGAGGCGAGCAGATTCAATCTGAAAGCCAGATGCGGAGAGCTGAAGCAGACTTATGCAGACTTTTTCATGGCTTTCAATTGACACTGAACTCATCCTTTGTCATTGGCTGCATTGATCGGGTGACAGAGACCTTGTCAGCTACAATTCAGCAAATGGGAGCAGTCCAGCTTTCACTGTTTGTTGATATGGACACACAATACCAACCTGACTTTTATCAGCTTCATGTGTCTTGGGGCAATGGAGGTGAGCAGAAAGATAAAGATTACCCTGTCCGTCCTACTGGAGGCTTTCCGTATGACATAGTGAGAAGAATCTATTTCAAAGCCAGCCCAACTGATGATGACAATATAAAATTTGTGCCTGCATCCTCGCTGTCGCCGCAAAAAGTCGTTGCTCTGTTTGACAAAACAGTCCTTACGCCGGATGAGGACTTGGTGCTGGAGGCCGTAAGAATCATCGAACCAGATATTATCCGCCTTGCCTCGCTTGGAGGAAGCGGTGTGTCTGCCAGAGTTCCTGCGCGCGGCGGCATTGTCGTCAAAAGCAGCAAGTGGGAGGAAAGAATCCCCATCGGCAGCTTTGGGGACGGCATCTGGCGGCTGCTTGGTCTTGCCTTATCCTTGGTCGGGGCAAAGAATGGCATCCTCCTGATTGATGAGATAGACACCGGTCTGCATCATACCGTAATGTCCAAGATGTGGAAGCTGATTTGCGCCACGGCAAAGAAACTTAATGTGCAGGTCTTTGCCACCACCCACAGCAGCGACTGCTGGAAAACGCTGGCAGACAATGCCGTTGACAGTGAATTCGCCGATATGCCAATCCGCATTCATCGCATTGATAAAGACAAAAAGCAGCCTGAGACTTTCACGAACAAGGAAATGCACCTTGCCTTGAACAGAGAGATTGAGGTGCGCTGAGATGATTCATGACAAGGTGCTGCTGGTTGAAGGCGACGAAGACAAGCGGGTGATTCCTCAGATTGTTGAAGCGAACGGAGTCAAATGGGGAGACAAGCAAAAAGAATGGATTGTTGAGATCAAAGCCTTGGGCAGCGTGGAAAAACTGCTGGACAAGGAAGAGATAGGTGTTCAGCTCAAGGCATCCGGCTTGAAAGTGCTTGGCATCATTCTTGATGCAGATGAATCACCTGCTGATCGTTGGCAAAGCATCCGCAACTGTTTGATTGAAAGATATCCTGATATTCCAAAGCAACCGCCTTTATTTGGCCTGATTCATCCCGGTGAAATCAAGCTCGGTGTTTGGATGATGCCAGATAACAAGGAACGGGGAATGCTGGAAACCTTTCTTCAGTTTCTTCTGCCAGAGGACGGCAAAGCATTGTGGCAATTCTCTGAGCAAAGCTGCCAGCAGGCAAAAGCGCATGGAGCATCTTTCAAGGACTTCCACAGCGACAAAGCAAAGATTCATACGTGGCTGGCATGGCGGAATCCACCGGGCAGACAGCTTCACAATGCGATAATGGAACGCATTCTGTCGCCCTCCTCGCCGCAGGCGGCAGCGTTCATGCAGTGGTTCCGGGAACTGTTTGAGGTTTAACCATGCTGCCCGTTCTGCGCAAACTCTTTGGCCTGTGTGAGCTGCATCCTGCGCTGCTCAGGAATGCGGCACTGTTTGCCAAGTTTGATCAAGGCAGACCGCTGGAGGCGTACAGCTTTACGGTCTTTGACACTGAACTGACCGGCCTCAGCCGCCGCAAAGATCAGCTCATCGCTCTTGGGGCGGTGCGCATTGAGCAGCTACGGATTGAGCCGAGCCGCTGCTTTCACAGCTATGTCCGCCCGGACAAGATTCAGCCCAGCACCGCCACCCTGATTCACCGCATCACCCCGGAGCAGTTGGAACAAGCCCCGCCTGTCCAAGAGGTGCTACCCGCCTTTGCCGAGTTCTGCGGCAGTAGCCTGCTGGTTGGTCACTTCGTTGATCTGGACATGCACTTCCTCAACAAGGCCGCTGACAGAGCACTTGGCGGCAGCCTTGCCAATCCCACTATTGACACCATGCGCCTTGCCCGCCGCTATCAAGAAGCAGACGATAAAGACTTCTACGGTGGCAATGACCAGTCAGTCTCCTGTACTCTGGACGCGCTGGTCGAAGCGTTCAGCCTGCCCAAGTTCAAGCCCCATGACGCATTAGAAGATGCCCTCCAAACCGCCTACCTCTTTCTCTATCTCCTCAAGAAGTTCCAGCAAAGTGGGACTGCTACATTGAAGGATTTGTACTGGGCCGGTCGCGGCCTGCGTTCATAAGGCTCTGAGCACGGTTTCATGGCTGTTTCAGGCTTGACGAAAAGAACGATAACCGAGTACAGTTACCTGTCTCAAAAGTGGAAAAAGGTGCTGCCTAGGTAGTCTCAGAATAACAATAAATGGAATGGAGGGAGATGTATGAATAATGATGCGCAGGCGTACTGGCAGGCAAACATCCGGCTGGTGATCGGCTGCCTTGTCGTTTGGTTTGCCGTGTCCTATGGCTGTGGTGTTCTTTTTGCTGAACCACTGAACAGCATTCGTATCTTGGGCGGTTATCCGCTTGGCTTCTGGTTTGCCCAGCAGGGTTCAATCTACAGCTTTGTCATCCTCGTGTTTTTCTATGCGTGGCGGATGAATCAGCTTGATCGCAAATTTGGTGTTCAGGAAGACTGAGCAAATAACTGGAGAACACAACACGATGAGCCTGCAACTAATCACTTATCTGGTCGTTGGCGCAACCTTTGCGCTCTATATCTGGATTGCCATCAAAGCACGCGCTGGCTCCACTGGCGAGTTCTACGTGGCTGGCAAGGGCGTGCATCCTGTGCTGAATGGCATGGCCACTGGTGCAGACTGGATGTCCGCTGCCTCCTTCATCTCAATGGCTGGCATGATTGCCATGAAAGGCTATGATGCCTCAGTCTTTCTCATGGGTTGGACTGGCGGCTACTGCCTCTTGGCCATGCTCTTGGCCCCGTATCTGCGTAAGTACGGCAAGTTCACTGTGCCTGCTTTTATCGGCGACCGCTACTATTCTAACACCGCCCGCATTGTCGCGGTCATCTGTCTGATCGTCGCCTCACTGACCTATGTTATTGGCCAGATGAAGGGTATTGGCGTGGCCTTTTCTCGCTTCTTAGAGATGCCCTATGAGTACGGCCTGCTGGTCGGCATGATCATCGTCTTTATCTATGCGGTGCTGGGTGGCATGAAGGGCATCACCTACACCCAGATCGCCCAATACTGCGTCTTGATCTTTGCTTATACTGTGCCAGCGGTCTTTATTTCCCTCCAGCTCACGGACAATCCGCTGCCTCAGCTTGGCTTAGGGGCGCAGATGAATGACGGCTCGCACATGTTCCTGTTGGATAAGCTGAACCAGACCCTGACGGATATTGGCTTTAACCAATATACGGCCCGGAGCGACAGTCTTCAGAACATCTTCCTCTATACCATGACCCTGATGATCGGCACTGCTGGTCTACCGCATGTTATCACTCGTTTCTTCACGGTGCCCAAGGTGCGAGATGCGCGTTCTTCAGTAGGTTGGTCGCTGGTCTTTATTGCGATTCTGTACACCACTGCTCCAGCAGTTGGCGCGATGGCTAGGCTCAATCTGATGGAAACCATCCACCCCACCAAGGATGCTCATGCTGGCGAGTGGCTCAAGTACGACGAACGGCCTACGTGGTTTAAGAACTGGGAGAAAACCGGTCTGCTCAAGTTTGAGGACAAGAACGGTGACGGGCGGATTCAGTATGTTAAAGACCCGGCCCAGAACGAGATGGTCACTATAGATAACGACATCATGGTACTGGCCAACCCAGAGATTGCTGGCCTGCCCAACTGGGTTATTGCCTTGGTAGCGGCGGGTGGTATTGCTGCTGCTCTATCTACCGCTGCTGGGCTTCTGCTTGCTATTTCCTCGTCCATCTCGCATGACCTGCTTAAAGGCATCTTTGCCAAGAACATGAGCGATAAAAGCGAGCTGTTGGCCGGTCGTATTGCTATGGGTGGAGCTATTGTTGTGGCAGGATATTTTGGTCTTCATCCTCCGGGATTTGCGGCGCAGGTGGTTGCCTTGGCCTTTGGTCTGGCAGCATCGTCCATCTTCCCGGCCCTGATGATGGGTATCTTTGTCAAACGAATCAACAAGGCAGGAGCAATCGCCGGTATGCTCGCTGGCTTAGGCGTGACCTTGGTTTATATCTTCTGGTTCAAAGGCTGGTTCTTTGTGCCGGGCACAGAGATGGCCAAGAACGTGGCTGATAACTGGCTCTTTGGTATTTCCCCAGAAGCCTTTGGCAGCATTGGTGCGCTGGTGAACTTTATCGTTGCTTACGCAGTGTCGAGCATCACCCCGCCACCACCAGAACACATCCAGAATCTGGTTGAAGACATTCGCGTACCAGGTGTGGTAAGAAGGTAAGAAGATCATCCTGCTGAAGTAGGATGAAGAAGAACGGCATCTCAGAGTACTCTGAGATGCCGTTGTTATTTGTGGTATTTGTGCCCAGCCCGGATGGAACAGGCTCGGTAGAGCTGTTCGAGAAGGATGAAGCGGCTCATCTCGTGGGTGAAAGTGAGGCGGGAGAGCGAACAGAGCAGGCTGGCCTGTCGCCGCACCCGCTCATCCAAGCCAAGATGACCACCAATGAGAAAGCAGACGGTCTGAAGGCTCTGCTGCTCCCAGCTGTCAAGGAGAGCAGCTAATTCCTCGGAACTGAACTCGCGGCCTGCTGGGTCAAGAGCAACAGTCAAGGAGGCGGCAGCAGACTGGTTGAGCAGCAAGTCTGCCTCACGAGCCATGATGACTTGGTCGCTGTCGTTCTTAGCGTGGCTGCACTTGAGTACCTTGATTTCTAACGATAGGTAGCGGCGCAGCCGTTCAGCGTAGTCGCAGATGCCCTGCTCAAGGTAGCTTTCCTTGGTTTTGCCGAGAAAGGGGATGAGGAGTTTCATTTTTTAACAGAGCAACCGTTCTTCCTGCTCTAAAAGCTGCCTGAATAGTACACAGAACTGCTCCCAGCTCAATTTTTGATTGATACCGGGGCAGGACTCGCGGATAGTGCGGAAGTTGTTCTCATCCGTCAAGATACTAGGATGCAAAGGCCACTGGCCGCAACGCCACGGGCGGCCTTCATGGACAATGCAGCCACTCTCTTGACGATAAAAAATGCAGTGATGCTCAACAATCTGCATCTGCACCATATCACCAGTCACACGCCAGTATTTCTCTGTTACCTCCTGCCGACTTAGTCCCAGCTTGGCAAGCATCCGCTCTTGATCGTCCTGATCAAGAGAAACGGTTGTCTCACCCTGACAGCAGTAACCACAGCGGGCGCAGGTAAAAATATCGGAGAGCTGGACGGTGTTTGACGGGTTCATCGCTGGTTCCTCTTTCTCCATTCCCAAGGTGGCAGCGGGTTCCTTTCCTGCCAAAGACCAGCCTTGCGCTTGCGGGCCTTTTCTTCCAACTTGCTCAACTCGTTGCAGAGCGGTTGCTTTTTGCAATAGGCCGGATACGTCCACGCATAACCAGCCCGCACCAGCTCCCGATTGAGCAGCTTACGACCACTGCTCACCAAACCAACAGTGCGGCCATAGCGATCTGTGTCTACGGTCTCCACGTTTGCCTTTTTGTGGAGAATGAATTGCTCCGTAAACTTTGTTGCTTGTGGGCCAAAACTTTGCCGTTTCTCTGGGCAATCCACGCCGTAAAGACGTACCTTGACAATCTCTCGCCCTCGTTGCACATGCAGGGTGTCGCCATCTGAAACCTTAATGACCTCACCTTGCCATGCTTGGGCAGAGACAGGTAAGAACCAATGCAGACAACAGAGCCAGCTTAGGAGCTTTTTCATTTTTTCCGTGTGAGTCGTTGTTGTTTTAGATCATCGACAGCATAGCCTGAACCAAGCGATCTGCGCCTTCACCGATTTGATCAACCCGTGACTCTAACATATAGCAAGGGGTGGTCACAATTTTATTGGCCTGATCAATGGTGATTTCGCCCTGCTGGGTTGGCGCATGGCTGCCGCCCATAGTGATGATGTCTGCTGCGGTGCCTGCATCCTGTCCGGCAGTAACCGTCACCTTGCCCAGCACTTTAGCCACTATGACTGGAGCAATGCAAAGCGCGCCGATAGGCTTACCAGCTTGGTGCATGGCCTGAATCGCCTGTGCCATATCCTCGTTGACTGTGCAATCCGGGCCGTCAAAGGCGTAGGTACAGAGGTTCTTGGCTGCGCCGACTCCACCGGGAATAACTAAGCCAGCAAAGGCGTTGGCATCGAACTGGGCTAAATCCTTGACCTTGCCCCGCGCAATGCGGGCAGCTTCGATCAGCACATTGCGTTGCTCCGCCATCTCTTCACCATTGAGATGGTTGAGAACGTGGTGTTGCTGGATATTCGGAGCAAAGCATTGAAAGTTAGCTCCGTTCTTGTGGATGGCCCAGAGGGTCAACGTAGCTTCGTGGATTTCTGAGCCGTCCCGGTGGCCACAGCCGCAGAGGATGACAGCGAAGTTTTTGGTTGGCATGAAATGCTCCTGACATGAGAAAGTTGAAAGGACAGGTCTTTGTTTGCAATGATGTTTTTGCTTGTGGATTGCCCGATGCAGAGCACACTGAAAACGACCTGATGCACATTAGAAGTGTCGTAATGTCAATTGGAATTACACTGATTCCGGTTGGAATTGGTTCAATGTCAACAGGAATTGCCCTGATTCAAATTGACTTTGCCTCAATTCCAATTGACATTGTGCCGTTTTCGATTGGAACTGCCTTGATTCCAGTTGGAATCGTGTCAATGTCAACCGGAAATTGGGTGATTCCAATGTGCATCGGGTCGATTCCAATTGACTTTGGGGCGATGCAAACGACAGACGGGCCGTGAACAGTCTGGCGGCTCTCTGCGGCGGCCTTTGAGCAACTCTTCCTCTCTGCTTCAATGTTGTGCAAAAAATGATTAGCTTATTTTTTATTCTCCGCTTTCAGCGGTTTGCCGCAGTGTCAGAAATACTTCTTTCAAGGTTTGGTTGACGGCTGAATCCGGCTCATTCAACACCAGTCTCTGGTAAACGTTAATATATTCTGTGCGAATTCGGTGGAATAGGTGCAGAAAATGCCGTAGAAAACCTATGCAGTCAAGGATGGCTATCTCCGTGCCATCAGTTTTTTCATAAAATGTCGCAGCATATTGGGCCACTATTGGGTCGATTACCTCAGTCGTTACGAACAAATAATTATGAATCCTGTTTGAAAATCTGGCAATTTTGGTGACTGCTGCGTCAATGTCATCATCTGTCACACGTTTCATCTTCATTTCATAAGCGGTGACGACTGAGTTTTCTCCTACCAGACAAATTTCAACATCTCCAGACGAGCCGGTTTGCAGATCGGCAGCATTATGTGAATTCAGTGGCAACATCCTTTCCGCCAACCTCGTCCCTGCGGCTTCATAGGCGGCAGCAACCACCAACACAGGCAAACGGCTTGCATTTTTACAAGCAAGGTGCTGAGTTATCAAAGTGACAATAGCCTCGGAGGACAATGGCAATGCGCCAACGGTTCGTTCTAAAGCTTTCAACAAGGAGGTCATTCGAGCCAGCTTTTCATCACGCATAAGAAGCAGCACCCGCACGGCCTCCACAAACAGCACATCAGCGGCGACCCGCTGTTCTGCGACATCTTCCAATAATTCCAAGGTATTTCTATAGAGATCGCGCGGCCTGCCGACAAGTTCACGGTGAGCTGTCAGCGGATGGTCAATGTTGCGCAGCGTGGGAGTCAAAAAAGCTGTGGTCGGATTAACTGGCAGGCGGTGTTCGTTTATAAATTTGGTCAGATAGCGTTCATCATAAGTTCGGCCTGAAAAGCAATCTGATCCGCCGATTTCGGTATAGGGCTTACGTGGGTCCACATTTGGTTTGTCCAATTTTCCTAACAGGCACGACATAAGCAAGCGAACCCCTGCGCGGTTGCTCATGCAATGGCAAACATACTCAACTCGTTCTCTGATTGCCGGATCAGCAATGACAGAAGAGCTTAATGCGGATATGGCCTTCTCGTAGATATCCTGCAATATTTCTTCAGGGGTCATTCAAAGAGTCCTTTTTGTTTTATCGAGACATAGTTCGTCCATAGAACTTCAGATCGTTTATCCTTGGTAGAATGAATAGTTTTTTCTGGTCCGTGAGTCTTGAACCAGCGGCCCGGCTTAAACAGTTCATCCATCAGAGGATGATCATAACCGGAAACAGCAACCATTCCTTTACATTCATTGACAACCTCAGCAAATTCTCGGTGTTGTTCCTCATCCATTTCAAAGCCGTAAGCCTTGGCATCGCCGCGTGTGGCATGCAGGTATGGCGGGTCACAGTAAAAGAGTGTTTTTGGACTGTCATACAAACGGATCATATCTATAGCAGGACGATTCTCGATTTGAACACGGAGGAGCCGCTGGGCTATTTCGTCCAGCGCGTCCACACCGCCAAGCCAACGCGAAACAACACCGGACATTCCCGACCGGCTAGTGTCCTTGCAATTGGCCCAACGGCCAAGGGAGGCTGTTTGCGCAAGTCCAGTACGGGTTTGACGGGCTCTGACATAAAAGCGGCGAGCAAGCTCAATATCATTAATTCCACTGGTGCTGTCATAGATGGCATTGTGGTACTCTTCGCGGGAAAAAGGCGTAAGAGCGATAGCTCGAATCAGCTCTTCATGATGATCTCGGAGCACCCGAAAAAAATTCACCACATCGCCGTCAATATCATTATATGTCTCGACAGGAGAAGGTTTGCGATTGATGAGCACGGCACCGGAACCTGCAAAAGGTTCACAATAGTGATGACACGTTGGCAGTAATGGCATCAGCCAATCAAGATGCGAGAATTTGCCACCATACCAGCCAAAAACGATGCGCCGTCGACTGCGGTTGCGAACGTAGATGGCATAGGAGTTTTTTCCCCCTGCCTCTTCGTCTAAGAATATCGGCGAGGTTCCTCTGTATTTTTTTGCCATCAGGCAACGGTTCCTTACTGATAGGTTTTGTTGCTATAAAAAAGCTGATCCACTAAGGCCATCAATCCAAGAATAATCAAAACGTTCCAGTTTCGTAGGTCTGATTGAGTGCAACGAAATTAGACAACTTTATTTGTTTTCATATTATACAGGTAAGCGCATTCATTAAAAGCATACCCTCTGACAACACCAGCTTATTGCATTGTCAGAGAGAATAAAGCTCTGCTGATGACATCGGTGGTCATCCACCGCCACCACCTTCTCCCCAATTCCCGTTCAATATCCTATAACGAATAGCAAGAATGAACCCTGTTAATATGGATGGTATGGTAACGGCTAGAATGAGGAACTTTTCTGCCGGAGAAGCTCCTGCTGATTTATTGACAGGAGCTTGCGGCGATTTCTGCGCGGATACCGTCTGGATTGTCAGTAAATCTGGATCGTCCTTGGTGATTATGAATACTGCTATCATAGTCGCTACAAAACCAAACACTATCACCACTGCTAATAAAACTTTCCTCACCTCTTTAGCCAGATTTTTCAGAGAAGTGCCTTTATTGCATTGATCTTTTGACTTTTCAAGACATTCCAGTTTCTTATTCACTTTTATCTCTTGAGAGGTTGTTTGATTGATCGAACAGAAAGGAATTACTCCGTCCTCTGCCGACGATGAAAAAGACCACAGTCATGGCGGAGCTACGGGCAAATCTGTTGACAGTGCTTAATTTTCGTGGAAACTGAAAACTCTTTGTTTCCTTCAAAGACTTACGTTCCTTGCATATCATGAAACTCAGAATGAGTAAACAAAAAAACAGGTTTAATCCTGTCTGGAAAGGATAACTGCTTTTGTTTTCAAGCAGACCTGCCTAGCATTTGTGCGCCACACAATACATTGGATGATAGGTGAGGGCAACTCCGCTGCCTGCGCTAAAGCAGTGCCGATATTCGGTGCAGAACTGTTCCAGCTTCGTGCGGTTCCACGGACTACGGCTCAGTGCATTAACCCCAGTTTGGCGCAAATGACGAAGGACTTCCTGTGGACTGGGGAAATGAAGCTGCACCCGTTCCTCACTGCTGTGCATTAAGGAAAAATGTTGACACAGCATCGCTTCAATTTCTGGCAGGGCAGGGCAGGGCAGGGCGACTTTAGTCAGTTCTTTTATTTCCCGGAGATTATCTGTGCCATACAAGGAAAAGGCGACAATGCCACCCGAACGAAGATGAGCAGCCAGTTTGACTAATAGCCGCTCTAAGTCATGTAACCAGTGCAGCGTAGACGAGGAGATAATCAGATCAAAGCTGCCGGGCAGCGAGAGGGTTTCAATGTCGCCGGGAAGAAACTGCACAGCTAAATCAGCGATATGAATACGGCTGGCAAAATCAGGAACTAAATCATTAAGAACCAGTTCTTCAATACCGCTCATCCGCTGTATCAGCCTGCGGGTGAGGAGACCCGTGCCGCAGCCGATCTCCAATACCCGCTGAGGTGGATTGCTACTGTGCTGGGACAAAAGTTCCAGCAAATGTTCCACCATCCGTTCTTGAATCAAAGCCTGACGGTCGTAGCTGGCCGCAGCCCGCTGAAACCGTCGGCAGACAAGCTGCTTGTCAATACGATGCAAAGGCACCTTTAGTGGAATACCTTACAGCTTACTATTCTGGCAGCCAGAGCTGAGGCACTCTCGCAAACGATCTTGAAGAAACTGAGAGCGTTGAATCGTGGTATTGGTGGCGCAGTCGAGATTCACATAGAACTGATTATCCTCGTGCCGAGAACAGTTCTGGTTCCGCTTTTTCATCCAAGCAAGCTGACCACGCTTTAACGCCTTCTTGCCTGCACTGTCTAATTTCCCATTAAGTTTCTTGTAATTATCATTCAACTCTTTATCTGCTTCTTGATACACTTTATTCAGACAGTACAAACCATCAAAGTCATTCTTTGGCTTATCACAGGCTGAATTGGCAAAGGCGATGCTTGGAAAACAGAAGAGCAGGGCGATGATCAGATTTTTCATAGTTAACCAGATGGTAAGACTTTTTATTTCGGCAAACAGCAAGAGCCACAAATTGTGGCTTCGTCAATGTTCTGCCCCAAAACCTCTTTCTTCCACGCAATGATACCGCCTTCTAAATAACACGATTCCACGTTTCTCTCTTGGAGAAAGTCTGTCACCAAGGTACTCAGTGCGCCGCCTTTCAGACAATACACTACAGCCTTTTTTCCTGCCGGGACAACGGCTTCGTCCCAATCCTCTAGTTCTTCTGGATCATGCCATTCTGCACCGGGAATCAAACTTGGATCTGCTTCATAGTCCCGCCGTAACCGCACATCGAGAATAACTACATCTTCTTGTTTATCTAACAGTGCTTTCAATTCATTCGGTTTAATCGTGTTTGTCATGTCGCACTCCTGATATTTGTTATGGAAGACAACTATGCCCTACTATGCCAAATAGTTGGAAGGATAGAAACGTATTTTTATACTCTGGCCATCACCCGCTTGAACCCTTCTGCTGCGCCTCGAATCACCTTATCTTCCACGCAGAACGCCAGTCGGATATGTCCCGGCCTACCAAAGCCTCGGCCTGGTACTGCCAAAATTTTCTCTTCTAGCAGCAGCTTGCAGAACTCTACATCATCAATGGGTGTTTTGGGAAAGAGGTAAAATGCTCCTTTTGGCGTAACATAGGCAAAGCCTGCGGCATCCAAAACTTCACAGAAAATTTCCCGGCGGCGAGCATAAATCGACATATCTACGCTCACCTCTTGAAGTCGAGCCACTGCCCGCTGCATCAGAGCCGGAGCATTGACAAAACCAAGAATTCGGTTAGCTAACGTCATAGCATTGAGCAAAGCAGCCTTTTCTGCTATTTCAGGATGTACAGCAATATAGCCAATCCGTTCACCTGGCAAAGACAAATCCTTGGAATAGGAAGAAACCACTATCGCATTGCGAGTCGCGGCCATGACAGAGGGCACTGCAAGATCATCATAGATGATTTTACGGTACGGCTCA
Organism: Candidatus Electronema sp.; assembly: GCA_026645415.1. Lineage (GTDB taxonomy): Bacteria > Desulfobacterota > Desulfobulbia > Desulfobulbales > Desulfobulbaceae > Electronema. The sequence goes on along the minus strand of JAPEVH010000070.1, from coordinate 20,298 downwards.
TCAGCGATCAGATAAATGCTTTGCCCTAAACGTTCACCGGCACTTTCCAAAATCCTAGCAAGCGCAGCCAGTGATTCTGCGCTGTAGACTTGCCCGGTTGGGTTGTTGGGGCTGTTGATTAAGACCGCCTTGGTCTTTTCATTCAAGGCTGCTTCGATGGCCGAAAGATCAAGATTAAACTCGTCATCTGTGGCTACAATTGTAGTCACGCCGCCGTGATTGTCGATATAGAAAGTATATTCAACAAAAAAAGGACTGAGAATAATGACTTCATCGCCCGGATTCAGCAGGGCTTTCATAATCACGTTCAGACCACCTGCCGCGCCGCAGGTCATGAGCACATCGCTTGCCGTGATGGTCACGCCTTGCTCTTGTGTCAGCCGAGCGGCCAAAGCCTCGCGGACTTGAGGATACCCACTGTTGGGCATATAAGCGTGAAGGCCCGGTGTAGCATCTTGGACTAACTCAGCGAGCACTTGAGTAAATTGGGGTGGTGGTGCTAAGTCAGGGTTGCCAAGACTGAAATCAAAGACATTTTCTGAGCCGAACGTCGCTCTCATTCGTGCGCCTTCTTCAAACATCTTGCGAATCCACGAAGAGTTTTCAGCAAAGGCCAGCATTTTTTGGGAGATGGTCATATCAAAGAAAAAGAAGAGAAGGATTTCAGTTGAACAAATTGAAAAAAGACAGAGACTCGCGGACTAAACATTTTTTTGCAGTTCATCGGCAACGACGATAGTAACCGAAAGTCGGCGTAAACGCTATATAGCAAAAACGATAATCAGACGGTGCTTGATAGTATGCGGGACCAGACAGGTAGCCAAAAGACATAATCTCCTATTGAAGTTCTGAACAGAATCCTATACGTTTGAAACCGTTCATTACGGTGATACATCTGTTGCGTCATCCTAACAGATAGGGGCTGTCCATCTGAGACGTATAAACGCCATCAGAAGACTCAAGGATTTCTCGTATGTTTTCTTAAGATGTTATGCCTTCCTTCACTCAACCGCTCTGGCTTGTAGCAGGTCTGCTCATCTGCTGTGGGACTATTCTTTTTTTCAAAGCTAGAACATCTCGGCGAAAAAAAGAGCTAGAAAAATTTGCGGCCTCGCATCTTCTACCATTGCTTACCGCTAATGTTTCACAGGTGCGGCGACTACTTAAAAGAATATTTTTCGTGCTAGGACTGGCCTGTCTGTTTATGGGACTGGCTCGTCCTCAATGGGGCAATCGCTGGATTGAATTGCGACATCGAGGCATTGATATTTTGCTCGCCTTTGATGTCTCTAAATCCATGCTCAGTCCTGATATCAAACCTAGCCGTCTGCAACGAGCCAAGTTGGCAGTACGTGATTTTGCGGCCAAGTTAGATGGTGACCGGATTGGCCTGCTTCCCTTTGCCGGCACGTCCTTTCTCATGTGCCCATTAACGACAGATTATGATGCGTTTAGCTCCTCGCTTGATGCTTTAGACACAGAGACAATTCCCAAAGGAGGCACAAACATCGGGGCTGTCATTCGGGATGCCACCCAAGTTTTAGCTGGAGAGAATAATCACAAGATTCTCGTACTAATCACGGACGGTGAAGACTTAAGCCAAGATGCGGTGGCCGCAGCAGAACTTGCAAAAAAAGAAAAAATGATTATCTATGCAGTGGGCGTAGGTACAGCACAAGGCGAATTGATTCCGTTACATGGTCAAGCAGGAACTTTTGTGAAAGATGACAATGGTACATTTGTCACCTCTCGCTTAGATGAAAAGACGCTGACTGCAATTGCCAAGGCCACTGGTGGCATTTACGTGCCGTTGGGCAGCATGGGGCAAGGTTTGGATACAATTTACCAACACAAGCTGGCTTTGATTCCCAAGGAAGAGCATGGCCAAAGAAAACGGAAGATGCCGATTGAGCGGTTTCAATGGCTGCTAGGAGCGGCAGTGCTGCTTTTTTGTGGTGATTTTCTTCTTGTTGGTCGTCGGCAAAAATTGCGCTTACCGCCCATTTTTAGTGTAGGCCGGAGAAAACGGCGAAAGGTAGCAGCAGCTTTGCTGTTCTGTATTCTCGGTGCTGCTCCAGCACGAGCTGCCGATGAAGGACTGGAGCTATTTCAGGCGAAAAAATATGATCAAGCAGCGACATATTATCAAAATAAATTAAAAGAACAAGATAGCCCTGTCCTCCGTTTCAATCTTGGTACTGCGTTGCATAAAGAAGGAAAATATGCTGATGCGGCAAAAGCTTTCAGTAAGGCTTTGCAGACAGATGATATCGATTTACAGGCCAAAAGTTATTACAATCGTGGCATGAGTCAGTATCATGCTGGCCAAGGAGTTAAACAAACAGATGTGGAACAGGCTCTTGCTGAACTGAAGCAGGCTGAGGACTCTTTTCATGCAGCGGCTCATCTTTTCAAGACACAGGCAAAAAAAAATAAAGCAGCCCGTTATCAGAAACAAATAGAAAAAGAGCGGAAGCTCTTGGAAAAGCAACAAAGACAGGAGCAGCAAGGGCAGAACAACAAAGACCAAAAGAAGAATAAACAAAATTCGCAGAAACAGCCGTCTAGCAGCGACAAGGGCCAGAAAAAAGAGCAAGAATCAGAAAAAAAGAACAAACAAGAGAATCAGCAGTCCGGGCAAGAGAAAAACAAGGAAAAATCAGGCAGCCAAAATCCAAAACAGGGCAACGACACCAAGCAGCCCGGCGATCAGAACAAAGAAAATAAACCGCAGCAACAAGCAGGAAAACCAGAATCCAAAGAACAAGAAAAAAAATCTGAACAAGCTCAGGAGAACAAAAAGACTGCGGCAGGAACGCAGCAGCCAGATAGCCAAAAGAATAAGAGGGAGGGCGTAATGACAGGCAAAATGACCGAAGAGGAGGCGAAAAACCTACTCGATAGCCTGAAAGACGAGCAGGGTAAGCTTAACTTCATTCCGCAGGAGGCTGCCGACGATAATGAAGTCGACAGAGACTGGTGATGCACAGATATAATACAGCATGGTTTTGGCTTATAATTAGCCTCGTTTGCCTTTTTTTTTCAAATAGCTGGGCCGCAGGAATTCAGGTCAAAGCAGAGCTAAGGCCAAGTACCTTTGCCCTTGATCAAGAAGCAGAATTGATCATTACTGTTGATGGCACCAGTTCTGCGCAACCAGACCTGCCAAATGCGCAAGGCTTGCATTTTCAGCCGCGTGGCCAGAGCCAGCAGACCTCTTGGGTAAACGGTCAGGTCTCAGCCTCAGTGGCTTTTAATTTTGTCGTGCAAGCAGACAAACCAGGCCAATATACCATCGGCCCAGTTAATGTGACTGCTGAGGGCAAAACGTACACGACTCAGCCGCTGTCCTGTACAGTCAGCCCTGCCCAACATTCTGGGAGCGTACAAGCAGCACCACAGCAAGGTAGCAATGTACCGTCACTCTCTGCTGATGAGACAGCCAAGATTGGCATTTTACGAATCATCCCAGAAAAAAATCGGTTTTATGTGGGTGAGATTATTCCCTTCACCATCAAAGCCCATTTTAAACCAAGACAGCGGATCAATATCAACAGCACACCCGTGTTCAACGGAGAAAATTTCTTACTGCATGATTTAGATAAAGATCCTGTCCAGCGACAAGAGCAGTTTATGGGACAGTTTGGCACCAGTTTGACGTGGCAAGGTGCGCTCTCCGCAGTGAAAGAAGGGCCGACTTTTCTGGCTGTGCAACTTGATGTTGATCTCTTGGTGCCTCAGCAACGACAACGCGGTGCTGATCCGTTTGATATGTTCAATGATTCGTTTTTTGATAATTTTTTCAATAATTATACAAAGCGTGAAGTGAAGCTGGCCAGCCCAGAAAAACAGGTAACTGTGCTGCCTTTGCCAACCAAAAATCGGCCAGCGAATTTTACTGGGGCAGTGGGGACGTTTAGTTTGGCGGTAACTGCTTCGCCAGTGAATGGCAAAGTAGGCGAGCCGATCAGTCTCAAAATAAAAATTGATGGCAAAGGCAATTTTGACCGCGTACAGGCAGCCGTGTTGAGCGATAGTAAGGGCTGGAAGATGTATCCAGCCTCTGCCAACTTTACGGGACAGAATGGCGGCAAAGGCGAAAAGACTTTTGAGCAAGCGATTATCCCAACAGATAGTTCGCTCTCTGCGGTGCCATCGCTCCGTTTTTCCTATTTTGATTCAGTAGCAGGCGAGTATGTCACTCTGAACAGTGAGCCAATTCCCCTACAGCTGCAAGCTAACAGCGATGCTGTTGCGTCGCCTACTCAATCAACCCCTGTCCCGTCACAAAACAAGACTCCTGCTCGACGACAAGAACCTGCTGCACCAAGCCTTCCTTTGACTCCGGGAGAAATGGTACATTCCATTCAGCCTCTTTATAAGAAGCAGTGGTTTCAAGGGATGATAGGTGGAGCAGGCTGCTGTTTAACTGCTGGTCTTCTCCTTGATTTGCGCCGAAAAAGACTAGAAAACAATCCAAGTTTGCTGCGGCGCAGACTGATGGAACGACAACTCACCAAGCATTTTCAGGAGATGAAAGCGGCTATAGGAGCAGCGGATCAGCAACAGTTTCAAGAACATTGCCGAGAAGCTGTGCAGATTTGGGCAGGGACTACATGGGAGCTTGCTCCAGAAGCTATTACCTTGGCTGATCTACAAACACGTTTAGCAGCGGATTCTCCGTTGCTTCAACTCTTTACGCGATTAGAGCAAAGCGGTTATGCTGGAGAACGTTTAGATCAGGCTGAAATGAAGACTATGCTTCAGACCGCCCAACAAGAACTCACATGAAGCGGATTTTTCTTTTTTTGCTCATCCTGTGCTGCTTGGTCAGCTCGGTCAGCGCGGCAGAGTCTTTGTTTACCCAAGCCAATAATGCCTACCTCAAAGGCCGCTATAAGCAAGCTGCCAATCTCTATCTGGAGCTAGTTCATAAGGCAGGTATCTCGGCTGAACTATTGGACAGTTTGGCAGACAGTTATGCTGCTTCTGGCCAAACAGGGCTTGCGGTGCTTAATTATGAACGCGCCTTGCGCCTTACACCAAGCAACCCTATTTTGCGGTCAGAACTTCAGCAGCTTCGGAGAGAAATGGGCCTGCACCGACAACACTCTTTGCCAAAGCGACTGGCCGAGCGACTTGGTGCAGACCAGTGGCTCCTGATCTCTGGTACAGCCTTTGTTTTCCTCTCGCTGACCATACTAGCGGTAGGCTTGGTGGGCCGGAAACGCTTTCCTTGGGCTGCGAGGCTCAGTCTTCTCTTTCTTTTTGCTACCCTGCTGCCTCTGCCTCCTGCCCTGTTTCGTTACCAGTCGTGGCAAGATGGTGTGGTTATCAACAACAAAGCCGAGTTGCTTATTTCGCCGTTTGATGGCGCACAAGCACTAAGTCCGGTAAAGGAAGGCTGCATTATCCGGCCCCTAGATAAGGAATATGGCACATACACGCTTGTCCGTGACCAAAGCGGTCAGCAGGGCTGGCTGGATAAAAAAAACTTTCAGCGTATTGCAGATGTTCCGCTGTAATCTCATTCATCAAGGTCTTGTATTATGCACGTCATCGTAACCGGTGGAGCTGGCTATATCGGCACTCATACCTGTTTGGAACTACTCGCAAGCGGCCATGAAGTGACCGTCATCGATAACCTGTCCAATGCCAGCCAAGAAGGACTGCGGCGAGTGGAGCGTCTGACTGGCAAATCACTTCGTTTTATTCAGGCTGACCTTGTTGATCCAGTTGCTACAGAAAAGGTGTTCCAAGAATGCCCGAATGCTACAGCGGTCATCCATTTTGCTGGTCTTAAAGCAGTAGGTGAATCCTCGGAAAAACCGTTGCTTTATTATCACAACAACCTCACGGGCACCTTGAATCTCTGCCAAGCGATGCAGCGGCACGGGATAAAAAACATTGTCTTCAGCTCCTCCGCAACCGTGTACGGCGACCCAGCTTCCGTGCCAATCACAGAGGATTTTCCACTCGGTATCTGCACAAATCCTTATGCTCGGACTAAGGCAATGATCGAGGACATTCTCCGCGATCTACACGCGGCAGACAGTACGTGGAACGTCATTCTGCTTCGTTACTTCAACCCGGTTGGTGCCCATGAAAGCGGTGAGATCGGCGAAGACCCAAACGGCATTCCCAACAATCTGATGCCCTATATCGCCCAAGTCGCCGTGGGCAGATTGAAGCAGCTCTCAGTGTTTGGTAACGACTATCCTACCCCTGACGGTACTGGTGTCCGCGACTTCATTCATGTGGTTGATCTGGCCAAAGGCCATTTGCGCGCCCTAGAAAAACTGGAGCAACAGCCGGGTGCTATTGCGTATAACTTGGGCACTGGGCAAGGCTGTTCTGTGCTGGAGATAATTCATGCCTTTGAAAAAGCATCCGGCAAGACTGTTAAGTTCGTTATTGCGCCACGCCGCAAAGGAGATATTGCTTGTTGTTATGCGGATCCCTCGCGGGCAGAAAAGGAGCTGGGGTGGAAAGCAGAACGTGGCATTGAAGCGATGTGCGTGGATACATGGAACTGGCAGTCGAAGAATCCGAAGGGATATGGGCGATAATTTTCTGTTGAATAAGACAACAGTATTTCTTTGTTATTTCCTCTGTGCCGCTACTGCGCAGGCATCCACAACGCCAATCCGCAAATTATGTTATCTTCAACCTAAGCAATCGCAACCGCTCTATATATTCACTTCGTTAGATAATTCCTCGCAAACGGCAGCTATCAGGAAGAATAAGATACTGGAGCAGCATCGTCTTGTTTTCAGCAATACAGATCCTAACGCACTGTTTCGTAAAGAACCTATCAGCGTTGGTGATTGTTTCCTTGTTAATCTTCAGGAACTCACAAGCCTTGACGTGTATGAGGAACTTGATCAGCAAAGCGGCCGCAAAGTCACAAGAGCAACGTTTTTACCGGCTGTCCATTATTTGCATAAAGACAAATCCAAGCAATACGGCTTGCTTGAGCAAAGCATCTTGCACCAGTTAACGCTTGCAAAGGATCATCACGAGAGCAGAACAAATGCTATCGTTAACTATACAACAAGTGGTCAAAAGGATCTGTTCCTCATCTATATCACCTGCCCAGCGGAGCGGAATAGTTTATGTGATCTGAAGATCAAGGAAAACGGTGCTTGGTTAAAAGACCCTGAAACTGGTAACGCACTGAATCTTAAAGTGCTGGCTCGTTCGCAACGAGCAAACAGCAACCCAGAACTTAGCCAACGAACCGTTATTAACAGTGATACGCCCCAAGGAATTTACTATATTTGGGGTGCTGTTATTGGTGGCGACAACAGTGCTTGGTCTCAGCTCGCCCGCATTGATCTTGATGCCGCTTTGCCGCCGATAAATGGCCAGCCGTATAACATCAACTCGTATCTTCTCTCGCAGATTGTGCCTGACCGTGCTTTAGATGACTATTGGCTGAACGAGTGGCCTTTGGCCTACAGTCTTGGTCGTGTTTTCCTGCGGATAGCTCCGGGCGGCCTTGAAGTACAGTCTGGGAATAAGAAGTACAACGCAACAGAAGGCTGCATCAACACGGGCGACAATCAGGAAAAACTGCTGAAGATCATGGTTCAAGCCGGGATCTTTGCTCAACAGGAAGTTTTTGCCGCAACACAATCCACTGCAAAGCAATGGCATCTTGCACAAAAGCTCGGTAAAGCACTTGTCATCATCAAAGATCGCGACTGAGTTAAGTTCGCCGACAGTACCATAACGCACAACAGGACATCTCGTGACAACAAGTATCGGCATTGAACAGCTCATCGCCGCACCACCATCTTTTCTGGCTGGCAAACGGCTCGCTCTGCTCTGCAATCAGGCTTCCACAGACCGGCATTTCCGCCATAGTCGTGACCTGATTATGCAGGCATTTCCCAAGCAGCTCACCTGTCTTTTCTCGCCCCAGCACGGCTTTTTCTGTGAAAAGCAGGATAACATGATTGAGTCTGGCCACAGCATAGACGCAGCGAGTGGCGTACCAGTCTTCTCGCTTTATGGTGAAACACGGCAGCCAACAGCCGAGATGTTCGAGCACTTTGATGTCCTGCTCGTTGATCTGCAAGATGTGGGCACGAGGGTTTATACTTTTATCTGGACAATAGTTTATTGCCTCCAGCGGGCCGCAGAAACGGGCAAGAAAGTCCTGATCCTCGACCGCCCTAATCCTGTTGGTGGCCATATTGTCGAAGGCAATCTCCTCCAGCCAGAGCTGCGCTCCTTTGTTGGTCTGCATGATATTCCCATGCGGCACGGCCTGACTATAGGCGAGCTGGCTTTGCTCTGTAATCAAGAGCTAGGCATTTATGCTGATCTTGAAGTCATCAAGATGCAGGGCTGGCGAGCAGAGATGTTCTTTACTGATACAGGCTTTCCGTGGGTCTTTCCTTCGCCAAACATGCCTACGCCGCTGACTGCCTTGGTCTATCCCGGCCAAGTTATTTGGGAAGGCTGCAATATCTCGGAAGGACGTGGTACGGCCTTGCCCTTTGAGCTAGTCGGTGCGCCGTTCATCAAGCCGCAGGATGTACTGCAACAGGTAAATGCAACAGATCAAGTGGGCTGCGTTCTTAGGCCGTTGCGCTTTGAGCCGACTTCTGGCAAGTGGGCTGGCCAGGCTTGTGCAGGCTTTCATATTCATGTAACTGAGCCGCAGGAGTTCCGAGCCTACCGACTCAGTCTAGCTCTGCTGCGGGCCTTGCTTCAGCTTTATCCGCAAGACCTTGCTTGGAAACAACCACCCTATGAGTACGAATACGAGAAGCTGCCTATTGATCTTATTCTGGGAGATCAGCAACTACGGGAGGCTTTGGAGCAGGGCGTAGTAATCAGCGAGCTAGAGCAGTCTTGGCAAGAGGACTTAGCGGCTTTTGAAGAACGGCGACGCGCTGTGTTCCTGTATCAGTAGGATGAAAACAACAGGAGCAGTCTGGCCAATCCACGCCCTGATGCTGTTAAACTCGTTGTTGATCGCCACCTCATTCATTGTGAGCAAGGCGATTACGGCGGGCTTAGATCCTGCTGTGCTAACCCTGCTCCGTTTCTCTTTTGCAACGCTGCTCTTTCTGCCGCTTATCGCGTGGCAACACGGTCTGCATCTGCCAAAGCGGAAACAGCTCTTTGGCTATGCCTGCATCAGCTTCACCCTTACTGCCTTTTTCTGGTTGATGTATCTCTCCCTCCGGTCAACCACTGCCCTGAACACTGGCCTTATCTTCACCTCAGTGCCAAGTATTTCTGGGTTTTATAGCGCAATCCTCCTGCACGAGCGGCTGGGCAAGCACCGCTTGTTAGCCATGCTTCCTGCGACTGTTGGAGCCATCTGGGTGCTGTTCCACGGCAGCATGGAACAACTTCTGGCCTTTGCGCTCTATCCCGGTGACGTACTCTTCTTTCTGAGCTGTCTTATCATGGCCTTTTATACGCCCCTGATTAAGTTCTTTCACCGTGATGAACCCATGCTAGTGATGACCTTTTGGATCTTAGTTACTGGCACAGGCTGGCTGCTTTTGCTTGCTGGCTATCGCCTACCAAGCGTGGCGTGGCAGACCATTGATCCCATAGTCTGGCTTGGCACTGCCTACCTTGCTGTCTTCTGTACAATGATCAGCTTCTTTGTCAGCCAGTTTTGCACTATCCGCATTGGCCCGACCAGAGTCATGGCGTACAGTTATCTGTACCCGCCTTTCATTCTCTTTGTTGAGTGGCTTTGTCGCCAGCCGCTTCCTTCTGCAAAGGTTTTGCCCGGTATTGTCCTGATTGTGGCAGCAATGTTGATTGTCCAGAGTGGAGCAAGGAAGTAAGACAGGAGAGCGGTGGAAGGCAGGATTTCGTAGGGTCACGATGCGCTGTGACCCTACACCCGGTTACGGGTTTGCAGTGCGGAGTTAGAAGTTCAGCCAAACAAAAGCAAACAGCGTGTTGTTGTCCTCTGCTGACCGGCCAGAACCATCGTAGTCATCAGTGCTGCCGTCAAACTTCGTGTAATAGGTGTATTGCAAGCCTACCCGAACATTTGTCCAAGAGGTCATAGGATCACCTTTGCCAAAGGGAATGTACTCGGCCTGCAACGTGTAACCTTGCGAATCTGGACTATTAGTCCTGCTGTCAGCATAAACAAGACTGTCTGAATCACCATTAATAACGAACGCTCCGGCAGTCAGCGCATAGGTCTGCTGATATATCCAGCCTGCATTTCCTCTAACCGTGTTCAAATCATTAGATGTTGAACTTGCAGCTTCCAGAGCATGGCTTGCATCCAGATCTTGTTGCTCATGAATGTAGCTAAGATTGGCGGTGAATATATGCGAGCCAGTCGTGAACTGATAGGTAGCATCCAAGCCGAGGTCAGTATAACGATCAGTCCCAGCACTGCTGTCGCCGCCGGGTTCAACATCTGCTGTCATGCCGATCAGACCAAGAGAAGTATAATGCGGGCCAAAGTCATGCTGAAGGGTTACGCGCCAATACGGAGCTAATCCATCAATTGGCGATTCTTCGGCAACCGCATCGCTGGAAATGCCGAAGTTGCGTTGCCAATTATTTGCCAGCATTTTGTACGCCCCGACTTCTGCGTAGATCATATCATTGAACATCGCATAACCAGACAAGCCTACAACTGTACCATCAAAAGCCCCTTCAAGAATGGGTGCAGCAGCAGGTGTAGGAGCAAGTGCTGAACCTACAGGTGGAAAGCCCCAAGCCGGTGTCGAGTTCCATAAATCCTGAGAGGTTGGCGTGTTGTTCAGTGACAGGCCATACACTACACTGTGTTTTCCCAGCATGGTACTATCAGCGTAGCGAAGATCAACAATATCCCATTGTGAGCCGTGGTGTTCCACGTCGTCGTAGGTGAATTGGCTGAAGACACCAACCTTGCTCGCGATGCGACCAGCATAAAACAAACTGACTTCATCCAGTGCTAGGTTATCGTTGTCATCAAACCCCGGTGCTGCGCCGCCATCTTGATCAGCCTTGGTATTTGTGAACGAACCCAAGACCATCACGGACACAGGCGGAAGTTTTTGTTGAGCACCGCTTGACATGGTGTACCCTTTGAGCTTGAAGTCACGACCAAACGAGGTCAGGGCTGGCCCAAAGGCAGTGGTATGGCACGTCGCGCAGGAAACACCGGTTTGCCGTGCAAAACTTGGTACTGCTTCAGCGTTCGTCGGGATTTGCGCAACAAGCGCAAGAGCTGGCAGTGACACAAACAATAGCCCGGATTTCAGCTTCATACTCTCTCTCCTACTTAGTTAATTTACTGCTGAACGTTGCTCGAATCCTTGTTTGTAACGAGTCCTTCAGCTTTATTTTATAATTCGATAATTATAATTATCGGGCTAAGGAGGACGACTGTCAAATTTTTTATACACCGGTGAAAAAATAAAACAGGCGAGCAGGTGCGGGAGGCAAGGCTTGGCATCTATGTATATGGTCCAAAAAGTTCTATGTACATGTGGGAAAAAGTTTCATGTACATGGACCGGAGCGTTCCATGTACATAGATGCCGGACGACCATGTACATGGATGAAAAAGTTCTATGTACGGTTATCTGCTTTTCCGCCTTGGGGTAGGTAGGGGCGAAAAATCTTTCCTACCTACCCCAAGGCTTGGCGCGAACTCTTGCCAATGCCGTTCGGCATTTGAAGCTGCTGAAGCTCGCCCGCTCTCTCAGTCTTGCAAAGACAGGCCGCCTGTCGTTGAAGATAAGCTGCTCTAGGTCAGCCGTACCAGCCCTGCCGTTGCTGAACACCAAATGCACAGCATAGTTGCCAGCATATTCTGCCGCTTTCACCTCAAGCATAATAGCTCCTCTCTTATACCAATGGAATCAGCTTAACTCAGGCATGGCATTACAACCCTGCCATCTTGCTGCACCAAGTCAAGGCTTGGCCCAGCATCTCACCGACGGGCTTGGCTGCTGCTACAGTAGCGGGAATGGCGGCCAGCACCTTCGTGGCTGCGGTCAGCTTGGCAGCGATCTCCTGCGTATCTGGCTCATTCTTGCGCACCTCCTGCTGTGCCACCTTGACCTGCTCTTTCACCTTCTCCTTGATCGGCTCGTCCAGCGGCAGCCGAGACAACTCCTGCTGTACCTGCCCCAGCAAGGTGAGCATCTCTCCTGCCGACATCGGCGGGGCCGTGTAGTTGTTGGTCTGCCCTATAGCACCCTTGCCTTGGGCGATGTTCTGCTTGCCACCGCCGCTGAACGTATTGTTGAATGTGTCTCCCATCGTTCTTCCTCCTCAGCCAGCAGTCAGCTCGGCCTTGATCTTAGCAGTAATCTCTCTCGCAGCCTCGGCCAGCGGTAGCATCACCGTTTCCCCACTGCAGCGGGCGCGTAGCTCCACTGTGCCGTCCTTCTCCACGCCCTTGCCCACAGTCACCCGATACGGGATGCCGAGCAGGTCTGCGTCCTTGAACTTAGAACCGGGCCGCTCGTCGCGGTCGTCGTAGAGCACCTCAAGGCCCGCAGCCTCCAGCTCCTGATGGAGTTGCTCGGCCGCCGCAGTAATGGCCTCGTTCTTCAGGTCAAGGTTAAGGACTATCACCTGCACGGGCGCAAGCGGCAGCGGGAAGATCATGCCGTTCTGGTCATGGTTCTGCTCAATGGCCGCAGCCACCACCCGGCTCACACCAATGCCGTAGCAGCCCATAATCATGGTCTTCTCTTGGCCGTCCGCATCTTGGAACGTGGCTTTCATGGCCTCAGAATACTTGGTGCCCAGCTTGAAGATGTGGCCGACCTCAATGCCTTCAGTCAGGCGCAGCGCAGCACCACAGAGCGGGCAGCAGTCGTCGGCAGTGACTTGCCGCAGATCACCAACCATCGCAGGGGTGAAGTCGCGGTTTGGATTAACCCCGGTCAGGTGGTGGCCCTTCTCATTGGCCCCAGCAGCAGCATTGACCATGAGCATCACCTCTTGATCCGCCACAAAGCGGATTGGAAGACCCACTGGCCCAATGTAGCCCACCGGCAGCTTACTCTTCTGCCAGACCGTGTCGTCATCAGCCAGCTCCACGTCAGTCACGTTCAGCAGGTTCTTGAGCTTGACCGGCTGCACCTCGCGGTCGCCGCGCACCAGCACTGCCACCAGCTCGCTGTCGGCCAAGTAGATCATGGTCTTAATCACCTGCTGGGTGGAGAGGCCAAGGAACTCGGCCACCTTGTCCACCTTCTTCATGCCCGGCGTGGCTACCTTAACGCAGTCCTGCACGGCCTCGCTGCTCTCTGGCTTTACGGGCATGGCAGCCTTGGCCTTCTCCAGATTGGCAGCGTAGTCGCAGCTTTGGCAGATCACCAAGGTATCCTCGCCCGTCTTAGCTAAGACCATGAACTCGTGCGAGAACGAGCCGCCAATACTGCCGGAGTCAGCCTCCACAGCCCGGAACTCCAAGCCGCAGCGGGTGAAGATGCGGATGTAGGCTTCGCGCATCTTGCGGTAGCTCTCCTCGGCAGCCTCGTCGCTGGCATCAAAGGAATAGGCATCCTTCATCAGAAACTCGCGCCCCCGCATCAGGCCGAAGCGGGGCCGGATCTCGTCGCGGAACTTGGTCTGGATCTGGTAGAGATTGACTGGGAGCTGGCGGTAGGAGTGGATTTCGCGGCGAGCCACATCCGTGACCACCTCTTCGTGAGTCGGCCCAAGGCAGCAGTCGCGCTGGTGCCGGTCTTTGAAGCGGAGCAGCTCTGGCCCGTACTTCTGCCAGCGGCCCGACTCTTCCCAGAGGTCGGCTGGCTGTACCATAGGCATGAGGATCTCTTGCGCCCCGGCCCGGTTCATCTCTTCACGGACAATGTTCTCTACCTTACGCAGGGCAGCAGTGCCGAGCGGCAGGTAGGTGTAGAGACCAGAGGTAAGTTTGCGGATAAAACCAGCCCGCAGCAAGAGCTGGTGACTGATGACTTCTGCCTCAGCAGGCATTTCCTTGGCAGTGGGGATAAGCAGTTGTGAATAGCGCATGGTGGCAAGTAGAGTTGTTCATTAATCTTGATAAGGATGAACGGGAAATAATACCAGATCAGCCTGAAGATGACCCGGAAAAATGACCCTCTAACTTGCTTTTGCTGCTCTGGAAAACGCCGTGATAGAGTGAGGATGTATCAAGAACTCAGTGAGAAGAGGGTTCCAGTGGACATTGGGAGATCTTGGGCGTAAAGTGGGTGGGTAGAACGTTTCTACGTTTCAAACCTTGCTCATCTCACCGGTACACTTCCTTCCGATGCCTGACGCGAACAATGATGATAACGATTTCGGCGGCATTCACCTCGTACACAATCCGGTAATCGCCAACACGTATGCGGTAGATGGAGTCAGTTCCCTGAAGTTTCTTTGAGCCGGGCGGATGCGGCTGATGGGCAAGCTGCGCCGCTGCCGCCACAATTCTGGGAACAACCCCTCGGTCAATCTTCCGTAGCTCTTTTGCCGCAGATGCCCGCCATTCAAGCCGGAAGGATACCATCGTCTTTCAAGTCCTTCAGCAGCTGCTCATGAGAAATCGTCTGCTCCGCCCGCCGTTCGGCAGCGGCAGCCAGATCAGCTAAATCTTCCATCAGCTTTTCGTAGGCAGCAAAGGAAATGACCACAGCCTTTTTCCGTCCCTTTCCATCTACAATAAATTTGGGGCGCAATTGCGACACAGCATTCATGTCAGCCTCCTCTTTGAGTTCATTCAGGAAACATAAAACTGGATGCGAGTTCTGTCAACAGAGAATGTTCAGCCAGCACATAGCCAAACAGGTCTGCTTGAGTGCAACGAAAGCGGGCAACGCAACTTGAAAAGAAAAAAGCCGAGCAACCATTGCCCGGCTTTTCTTATAATGCTCTTGCGAAGCAATCAGCTTTACTCTTCCTGACGCACCATCATTGTCGCAGGATCTAAGCCAAGATGACTGTTGCCTTCAGACTTCTTGCCATCTTCACGGAGGATTTCCAAGAGGATATGGTTTTGCTCTGGCTTCAGGAGAATGACGTTCTCAAAGAGGTCATCCAGCTCATGGCAAGGCGCAGGCACACCAGACGGAGAAACGCGCTCGTCCTCACGGTGACTGGTGGCTGAGAACCATGCCTGAACATCCAAGCCTTCCATCAAGCTCTTAATATCTTCCAGCTTGGCATGATCAGTGTCTGTGAAGTCAAAACCATCAATCACTACGCAGTCAGGTGTAAAGATGTTCTGCTGAATAAGGTCGTTGAGTCGCTCCTCCAGCCGGGCGCGGTCAAAGACCCCTTCCTTAAAGGTCATGATCATTCGATGCTGGCGCACCATGTCAATCAGCTCCTGTGGCTTGGCTACTGGACATTCTTGGAGAATGACCTGAAGCATGTCGTCATACCAGAGCTTGGTTTTGTCCAGATTCTCGTCAATACTGATATGGAGAACGCGGTTACCACGCAGGATGGAGTCCAGCGCGATTTGCACCAGCAAAGCGGTTTTGCCAACTCCAGTGCGGGCCATAATCAGCCCCATCTTTTTGCTTCCAGTCAGCTTCAGCACCCGCAGCGGATTCTGCTTGACCAGCGATTCATATTCCATGATGCTACCTCGTATGTGTTTCGTCGTCTCTTGTGCTAGACGGCACAGTTTCTCTGTATCGTCTCATTTCCCTGAATTCTCTCAGCCTTTCTTGGAGCTTTCATAGTCCTTGATTAGCTCCTCGGCCACGCTTTTGGGCACCTGCTTGTAAGAGGCGAATTCCATGCTGAACTCAGCCTTGCCTTGGGTGAGCGAGCGCAGGATAGTGGAATAACCGAACATCTCTGAGAGCGGCATCTCTGCCTCAACCACGGTGTAGCTCCCTTCATCCGAGGTGCCAACAATCATGCCACGCCGTTGGTTCAGGCTGCCCATGATTGCGCCTTGGAATTCGGACGGGCCTTCTACAGCTACCTTCATGATCGGTTCCATGATCATTGCGCCGGCCTTTTTGTAGGCTTCTTTGAAAGCACCTTTGGCCGCCTGCTGGAAAGCCATGTCAGACGAGTCAACCGCGTGGTAGCTACCATCGTTGATTAACATGCGCACACCAGTGATCGGTGCGCCAATGAGTAAACCTTTTTCCAGAGAGGCTTGGAAGCCTTTGTCGCAGGAAGGGATGAACTCACGGGGAATCGACCCACCGACGATCTTGTCAACAAATTCGTATTCGCCCTCTTCGAGCGGCTCCATGTAACCTGCTACCCGACCAAACTGACCAGAACCACCAGTTTGCTTCTTGTGGGTGTAATCAAAAGGAGCATGTTGGGTGATGGTTTCACGATACGCAACACGCGGCGCACCAACCTCAACCTCAGCCTTGTACTCACGCTTCATGCGTTCGATATAGACATCTAAGTGCAGCTCGCCCATACCAGAGATGATGGTTTCACCAGTCTCGTGATCAACAAAAGACTTGAAGGTTGGGTCTTCTTTACAGAAGCGGTTCAGAGCCTTAGAGATATTGTCTTGCGCCTTGTTGTCTTTTGGTTTAATCGCCAAAGAGATAACCGGAGCAGGAATGTGCATTGAGGTCATAGACCAGTTGATGCTGCCGTCGCAAAAGGTATCACCAGAAGCGCAGTCTACGCCAAACAGAGCGATAATATCACCAGCACCAGCCTCGTCGATTTCCTCCATCTCATTCGCGTGCATCCGTACTAAGCGGCCTACTTTAACCTTCTTGCCGGTACGGGTATTGATGATGGATTCACCTTTCTTCACCACACCCTGATAGGTACGGACATAGGTAAGCTGGCCATAACGACCATCTTCCAGCTTAAATGCGAGAGCAACCAGCGGATCATCAGGATTATTAGAAACAATAACTTCTGTCTCGTTATTGTTTAAATCAAGAGCTTTGTTTACAACCTCGGTCGGGCTAGGCAGATACATCTGCACGGCATCGAGAAGCGGTTGCACACCTTTATTCTTGTAGGCAGAACCTATCATGACCGGCGCAAGCTGAAGCGCGAGGGTGCCTTTGCGAATTGCTGCATGAATAAGCTCTGCTGGAATCTCTTGTTCCTCCAGCATTGCTTCCATCAGCTCATCAGAGAACATGGAAACCGCATCAAGCAGCTCCTCGCGCTTCTCTTGGGCCTGCTCCAGCAGATGAGCAGGAATTTCATCGTAACGAATATCCCGGCCTTGCTCACCTTCAAAGTAAAGCGCCTTCATGGTGACTAAGTCGATCAAACCTTCCATATCGCTTTCCAAGCCGATTGGAATCTGAATCATGATGGCATTCAGGTTCAGCTTCTCGCGGAGCTGGCGCACAACTCGCTCTGGGTTAGCACCGGTACGGTCGCACTTATTGATAAAGGCAATCCGGGGAACATTGTAACGGGTCATCTGCCGGTCAACCGTGATTGACTGGGATTGCACCCCACCAACAGAGCAGAGGATCAAGATTGCACCGTCCAAGACCCGCAGGGCACGCTCGACCTCAACCGTAAAGTCAACATGGCCAGGGGTGTCGATGATGTTGATGCTGGTGTCCTTCCAAGAACAGTAGGTGGCAGCAGACTGAATCGTGATGCCGCGCTCTTTTTCCAGCTCCATCGAGTCCATAGTTGCGCCTACACCGTCCTTACCGCGCACCTCATGAATGGCGTGGATACGCTGGGTGTAAAACAGGATGCGCTCGGTGAGCGTGGTTTTGCCCGAGTCAATATGGGCACTAATGCCGATGTTCCGCACTAAGTTCAGATCTTTGTTCATCTCTGATTCCTCTGCTTCCTGACCGCTGCCCGACCTGCCCCGGACGGAACGCAGCCGCCTGCCTGCAAACGTCAGTTGAAAATAAAAAAGGAGTCACAGTATCCTGCAACCCCCTGACACATGTCCTCATGCCATGCTGCCGGGCCGACAGCAGCAGGTCAGTATAACTCTGTAGTGTAGAGTTAATAACACCTGCTTGGAAAAATAGGTTTATATACACCAAAGCAACTGATGACGCAAGGCTAAATCGGTAGGAGTTGGCCGGAAAAACAACTTGAAACACTACTGCCGCTCTCTAAGCCGCTCATGCGCCTGCCTCCAGCAGGCTTTCCCGGTTGACAGAGGCAGATGTGCTGCTTATTTTGAGCTAACCTAACAGTCAGCTTTCTGTCTGGTTCGCAATAATTGCATTTTGATAACTAAGTTAAGCACTCAAACCCAACCTATTAAGAGGAAATAAGGATGAATCCAGAAATACACTCCACCTCAGAAGAGTATCAATGTCCTGTCACTAACTGCACGGAGACTGTGCAGATAAAGCATTCGACTGTCAGACACATAAGTGTGATGGCCGACACATTAGGCCAAACAATTGGGACGAATACGCGTAAAAATCTTGAACAATGCACAGGTCTTGAGAATTGCGGTGTGAAGAAAACGCATTCGTTTAACTGGAGCCTTTGTCCATTTATGCAGGTAATAAGAGGGAATTAGCTGCGTAGGTACGATTAAGTTCGTAGCACCCTATCAGCCTACGCTTTTCCCTCCTCACTACCTCCCTCCCCGCCTTAACCACGCATAGAACTTTTCGTTCCATGTACATGAAACTTTTTCATCCATGTACATGGTCGAGTTGGATCTACGTACATAGATGAACCCGACCTATGTACGTATCCGAACCTCATCTACGTACATGGAACGACCTTGCCTATGTACATAGACCAGAGTCTTCCATGTACATGAAACTTTTTGACTCATGTACATAGAACTTTTTCTTCCATGTACAGTGCCGCCCTCGTTTTTTTCTCTTGACAAGGCAGACACTGCGTCCTACAGTGCAATTTTGATAATTTATGACAAATAGTTATGACGAATAATTAATCCAAGAGGAGAACAGTTATGGCAACCGTGCAAACCGTGCTCTGGCGGCCCGAAATCAACGCTTTGACCATACCCCAGTCTTGGCGGCCCCGATATGTGCCCCGCGCCACCAACGGCAGCAACAGTCTGGCTGCTCGGATTTCGCAAAAGCATCCCTCCTTGGACGAAGAAACGGTCAAGATGACCATCACCGCCCTGATCGAAGAAATCAAGATAGACCTCATCAACGGCAATCAGTCCACCTTGGACGATATCATCACCTTCCGCCTCTCCCTCACTGCCCGCCTAGATACCCCAGATGCTCCGCTGCCGCCTGTTGATGAAGTGGTCAAGGTACGAGCTGGGTTTTCCCGTTCCTTTGTCGATGAAGTGCGCCAATCTGTGCGGCTGGAGCGGCTGCCCGTGTCGGAAAAACTGCCGACCATCACCTCATCGGAAGACACGGTGCTGGGTCTGAGCGATGTTCTCAATTCGGACGGCGCGCTGCACTTCACTGGCAGCGATCTTGCCTTTGCTCAGGATGTTGCGGACGAGGGCTGCGTTCTGGAAGGCACCCGCAGCGGCAGAACTGTCCAGAGCCGTTTTGTCTCCATCTCGGACACAGGAATCACCCTTCTGCCTGACATCCCGGCCCAGACCGACCCGTGGAACAATGAGTACACCCTGAGCATGTCCACCCGCTACACTGAACACGGCACCTTGCGCACCAGCATCTACCGCCGCAGGCTGCGCACCCCGCTCACCGTGCCCAACATGAGCCACCCGAATCCGCCTGAAACCGGCATTCTGAGCAGCAGCGGCAGTACGGCTTATGTGAACATCACGAGCGGCACGGTTGCCGCAGAGGAGATGCTGCGCATTCAGGCAGTTCTGAATATCCATGACAGCCGCCTGTACTTCAGCTTGCTCGATATGCACGAGGATGGGCAGGAGGGCGATGCCGTGACGGTCACGGCCAACGGAGAATACACGCTGCCCGGCTTTGCTGGTTCCGCAGTGAGCAGCCTGAATATTCGGGTGAATGACTATGCGGCACTGGTGGAACTGATTCGCAATCACTACTCCAGTCGGCTGGTGGATGTGCTGGCAGTGAAGGTGGCGTGAGCAGGGAGGCTGTGCCTTTGCTTACAACTGTGATGAAAAGGTGATGCTTCTTGGAAGCCTGCCAAAATCCGCCCACATCAATCTCAACCTAATAACTGCAAATGGGACTATTTGACAAACTCAGAGGCGAATTAATTGATATTATCGAATGGATAGATCAATCGAACAATACGATTGCTTATCGATTCGACAGGATGGGAAACGAGATTAAAAATAATGCCAAGCTGACTGTGCGTGAAAGCCAGGCGGCTGTCTTTATCAATCAAGGCGTTGTTGCTGATGTTTTTGTGCCAGGCATGTACACGCTGACAACAGAGAATTTACCCGTTCTGTCAACCTTGAAAGGTTGGAAATACGGATTTAACAGCCCGT
>JAPEVH010000054.1 GCA_026645415.1 Candidatus Electronema sp. | reverse complement strand
GCCCTGCCTCCATTATTTTTTACTGCTTGGAAAAGTGATGGATGGTAAGGGGTTCGAGCTGAAAATTATTTTGTTTGTTTTAGCCTACGGTATCCAGAAAGCTATGCTTTAGGTCACAACTTGGGTTATATTCATACTGCTGTCAACTTTTTTTATAGTAGTAGCACAAAAAAATGACTACACAGCTCAGGCTGTCGAAAAAGGATGGATTCAAGTTGTAAGTGCAACTTTTTACTGGGTAGATAAAAGAGTAAGTTGTGGTAATATGATGGCTCGATTCTCACTACCAAGCAAGAGGAATGCACATGAAGATCTATGCGCAACTCAGCGGGTCGGATATCGTCTTGTCTATCAGGTTCGTGACAGCGAGCTGATTGTGTCAGTCATCGCAGTTGGCAAACGGGATAAAAGCCAAATATATAAAATGGCTCTCAAAAGATTTGAAAGCTAAGAGGCTTGCCTTGTGCAACCGCCCGGCCAAAGCAAATTCGACCAAGTGCTGGAATGGGCACAAAAGCAGCAGGGCAGCGGTGGGAAAAAAGCCAATTGACCACCTGTATTGCGTCCTTTCCTTCCGCGTTGTATCCTGTATTCACAGCAAATGAAAACATGCCGCATCAGATGCGGAAGGAGGGCTTCATCATGGCTCGCACACGTTCAATTTTAGCTGATGTCAGTGCTGGAATAGCTGAACTGCAAAAAAATCCGCTGGCCGTGCTTCAGCAGGGACACGGCGCGCCGGTTGTCATTCTGGACCAGAATGAACCGGCATTTTACGCTGTTCCAGCAGAGCTGTATGAAATGCTGCTCGACAGACTGGAGGATGCTGAGCTGGCAGAACTTGTCAGGAGACGGGAAAGCCAGCCTGAAATTGAGGTGGATATTGATGACCTTTAAGCTGGTCTTCAAACAGGAAGCGAAAAAAGAATGGGACAGTCTTGACGCAACAATCCGCTCCATTTTGGCCAAAAAGCTCAAAGAGCGGCTTGAGCAGCCAAGAGTGCAAAACGCGCAACTCAGCGGAATGAAAGACTGCTACAAAATTAAACTTCGGCGGGTCGGATATCGTCTTGTCTATCAGGTTCGTGACAACGAGCTGATTGTGTCAGTCATCGCAGTTGGCAAACGGGATAAAAGCCAAATATATAAAATGGCTCTTAAAAGATTTGAAAGCTAAGAGGCTTGCCTTGTGCAACCGCCCGGCCAAAGCAAATTCGACCAAGTGCTGGAGTGGGCGGAAAAGCAGCAGGGTAAATAAAAAACCAAAGCATGACATTGATTTACAATGCTCATCCGAGTCTCAGCTTAGGCTGCTCTGAAGGTTCTGACAATCATCACCCAGAACCTGACCGGCCAGCAGGTCTTTCCGGTTTACATCTGCACCTGCGCATGGTAGGTAGTAGCAACCATGCTTCCCCTTTTCAAGCAATTATCTGACCAGCGGCAGGCTGTTGTCCACGGCCTGAACAGCGGTGCTGCGGCTCTGCTCCTTGCCCGCTTGCAAGCGGCCCGGCAGGAGAGCATCTGCTGCCTCGTGCCCACGGACGAACAGTTAGAGCCATTGGCGCGAGACATCAGCCTGTTCACGGCTACGCCAGTACTGGTCTTCCCGTCTTTTGAGATTCCGCCCTACGCCCGCCTTGCCCCTGATCCGAGCACCACAGCGGCCCGTCTCGCCGCACTCCATTTCCTTAATGAGCGCAACCAGCCCGGTATCATCCTTGCTTCAGCAGAGGCCGTACTGCGCCGGGTACTGCCCGGCAAGCTGCTCAATGAGCACTGCGAGCTGGTTATGGCTGGCGAGGACTGTGAGCAAGAGGAGCTGATCGCTACCTTGGTGCACAGCGGCTATCAAGCCTGCGAACTGGTGCAGCAGCCCGGCGACTTGGCCCGGCGCGGTACCATTATCGACTGCTTTCCCCCGCCCTTTCAGCCCGCTCTTGAAGGCCGTGCCCTGCGCCTCAGCTTCTCTGGTGACAAGATCGAATCCATCCGGCTTGTTGACCCGCTCACTCAGCGTTCTGAGGAGGAGCTAAACGAGGCCGTGCTGCTGCCTGCCTCAGACATCCTCTTTCCCAGCAATGCGGTAGCCTTGGCCCAATGGCAGGAGGATATAGACAGCCGGGCCGCTGCCTTGGGCTTCACCGATGCCAAGGCACTTGAGCAGCTCAAAGAGCAGCACCGCTTTCCGGGCAGCGAGTTTCTTCTGCCTTTGGTCTGCTCAAAGCTGCAGACCCTGTTCGACTATCTGCCCCCGGATACGGCCTGCGTGGTACTTGACCCAGATGCACTGGCCGAGAAGATCAGCCTGCTCTGGGAGCGGATTGAGCGCAACTGCGCTGAGGAAGCCAAGCAAGGCTTTGTCCTGCCGCCAAAGAGCCTCTTCCTCAGCCAAAGCGAAGTGGAGCGGCGTTTGGCCGCTGTCCCGCGCCTTGAGCTGCGCAGCCTGCCAGACCCAGCAACTGAGGCGAGCAGCGGTCATGGTCAGCTCAGACAAGAGATAGAGAGCGAACGCAAGCAGCACGGCGTGATCGTGCCCTTGGCCGAGCGGCTGACCAACTGGCTTCAGGCGGGCGAGACTACCATCATCGCCTGCCGCTCCAGCCTGCAAGCCGCCCATCTTGAGGAAATGTTGGTCGGCTGTGGCCTTCAGCCGCACCGCATCAGCTCGCCTTGTGATCTAAAGAGCTGCCCCTGCCCTGCCCTGCTCTTGGTCGAACACCCGCTTTCGCAGGGTTTTGACCTACCAGAAGAGAAGCTCCATATTCTGTCCGCAGCCGAGCTGTTTGGTGAGAAGCGGCTCGGCCCACAGAGCCAGCGCAGGCAGGGGCGCAGAGGGCAAGGTGCGCATCTGGCTGGAGATGACCTTGCGAGCGGCGACCTTGCTGTGCATCGCGATCATGGGCTGGCCTGCTATCAGGGCTTGCTCAATATGGACTTTGCTGGCCAGCGCGGCGACTTTCTCCATCTTGATTTTCTTGGCAATGACCGCCTCTATGTGCCGGTTGATCAGCTCCACTTGGTCAGCCGTTATCAGGGTCTTGGTGATGACCAGCCTAAGTTGGATAAGCTCGGCTCCTCGCGCTGGCAGACAGCCAAGAAGAAGGTCACGGATGCCGTCTGGCAGAAGGCGCAGGATCTGCTGGATATCTACGCCAAGCGGGAAATGCGACAAGGGCACAGTTTCGAGCCGCCAAGCACCTTATACAAAGAGCTGGCCGAGTCTTTTCCTTATGACGAGACTGAGGGACAGGCCGCCGCGATTGAGGATGTGCTCCGCGACCTGCAAGTGGCCAAGCCAATGGATCGGCTGGTCTGTGGCGATGTGGGGTATGGCAAGACGGAAGTGGCGGTGCGGGCAGCCTGCAAGGTAATTGAGGACGGCTTTCAGGTGGCAGTCTTAGTGCCGACCACGGTCTTGGCCGAGCAACACGCAGCCACCTTTTGTGAGCGTTTCGGCGGCTTCAACATCACCGTGGCCTGCACCAGCCGCTTCCGCAGCACCAAGGAGCAGCGGAAGATTGCCGAGGGCCTCAAGTCTGGCCAGATCGATCTGGTTGTCGGCACGCACCGGCTGCTCTCGGCCAGCATTTCCTTTCACAAATTGGGCTTGCTGATTGTTGATGAGGAACACCGCTTCGGGGTTTCGCACAAGGAGCGGCTCAAGAAGCTCCGTGCAGATGTGGATGTGCTCACCCTGACCGCGACCCCGATTCCCCGCACCCTGCAAATGTCCCTTTTAGGCATCAGGGATCTGTCGGTGATCTCCAGCCCGCCGCGCCACCGTCAAGCAGTCAAGACCTTCCTAGCCCGCAAGGATGATCTGGTTATTCGTGAGGCGGTGCAGCAGGAGCTGACGCGGGGCGGCCAAGTTTTCTTTATCCACAACCGCATCCAGTCGATCTATTCGATGGCCGAGCATTTGCGCCAGCTTGCCCCGACTGCCCGCATTGCTGTGGCCCACGGCCAGATGCCCGGCCCGGAACTGGAAGAGATCATGGTCAGTTTCATCAGCCATGAGCTGGACGTGCTGGTCTGCACCACCATTGTCGAGTCTGGCCTTGACATTGCCAATGCCAACACCATCATTATCAACCGGGCCGACCGCATCGGCTTGGCCGACATGTATCAGCTACGGGGTCGGGTGGGCCGGGCCAGCCGCCAGTCCTATGCCTATCTCTTGGTTCCTGATACCGAGCAGTTAACGGCTGAGGCCGAGCGTCGCCTCCATGCCCTGATGGATTGTTCAGAGATGGGCAGCGGCTTCAAACTGGCCATGAACGACTTGCAGATTCGGGGCGGCGGCAACCTGCTTGGCGATTCGCAGTCCGGCCACATCGCGGCGGTTGGCTATGATCTCTATCTTGAGCTGCTCCAATCCACGGTTGCTGATCTCAAGAACCAGAAGACAGCACAAGGCGGGCAGCCGGAACGCCTGCCAGAGCCGGAGATCAAGCTGCCTGTGGCCGCCTTCCTGCCCGATGCCTACGTCCGGGAAACCGCCCTGCGCTACCGCCTCTACCGGCGGCTCTCGGCAGCAGGCAATGCCCAGCCCGACCAGCTTGCTGATCTAAAGGAAGAAATCATCGACCGCTTTGGCCCCCTGCCCCCAGAGGCAGAGACCCTATTCGCCCTGCTGGGTCTCAAGCATCCTCTGCGCAGCTTGGGCATCAGCAAAGTGGAGCTGGCCCCGGTCGGCCTAGTCTTTAGCTTCAGCGAGACCACATCCGTTGCCCCGGAAACTTTGGTCGCCTTTGTCGAACGATTCCAGCCCAAGCAGCCAAAGGTATTGAAAAAGTGGCAGAAGCCCACCCCTGAACCGGTGCGTCTCAGCCCGGATGGACGATTGATTGTTGGCTTGAAAACAGAGGATGACCTCTTTGGTCAGATTGAGGCCGTGCTGAAGCTGCTGGGCTGGGTGGAATGAGTATTGCCGCGTCAGGTAAACTCGGAGCCGCATACTCGACATGGGCTATTATTATGTTGCCAGCCGCACTCGGCCAGCAACAGTCTGGCACAGAAAAAACTGTTGAGTTCAGCTACAGTCAATGGTTTATTAGGTGCCCAGTAAATGATGCAATTTTTCCACACAACAAAACCGCAGAGGCTTTATCCAGATGAGTGAAGAAAACAAGGTGAATCAGCAGGAAGTTCCAGTATTTCGGATGCAGAAGATGTACCTTAAGGATTTGTCGTTTGAAAATCCCAATGCCCCGCAGATCTTCTTGCCCCAAGGGCAGGAGGCCAAGGTTGATTTCAATCTTCAGCTGAACAACAGGCAAGTTGATGATGACCACTACGAGGTCTCCATCGCTGTCACTGCCAAAGTGGTGGATCAGAAAGCAGATGACATGGTCATGTTCGTGATCGAGCTGGAACATGCGGCAGTATTCCTGCTCAAGAACATCCCAGCCGAGCATATCCAGCGGGTGCTGGGCGTGGACTGCCCGTTGATGCTCTTTCCCTTCACCCGCCAAGTCGCCTCTCAGCTTGCTGTCGATGGAGGCTTCATGCCCTTCCTTATGGAGCCAATTAACTTTGTTGCTTTATACGAACAAAGGTTACAGAAAAAGGCTTCCTAATAAAAAAGCCGAACACTTTCCAGTGTTCGGCTCTCTTGAGGCGGGCTATGCTTTTGTCACGGCTGCTGAGGAATACCGTAAGTGACAAAGTTCTCTATCAAGGAGTTAGTTGCCTTTTTAACTGCCTGATCAAACAGGTCATCATATTGGTTGTCTGCCAGCACAGACTCTGGAGCAACCCGAACCTCGATCCGGTTGCTCCAGATTACTTGAGCATCGTAGGCATCCTGCACCCAGATGCGCATTTGCACAACGGCCTGATCGACTTGGCCGCTATGCTTGGCCATATCGCCTATCGCACCGCCAGCTACAGACCAAACAATCGTGTTGGCACCTTTGCCGCTGCTTATACCAAAAAAGCCGTGCCCGTCATCTGAATCCCAAGGCCAGTCCGCATTGCTGCCGACAACACCACCCCATGCGCTGCCTGCGATTGTGTTGCCTAAGTTGTCATAATGTTCTGAATCAGCAAAGCCAAAGGCAATCCGGCTGGTGGTGCCGGTGACAAAGGGGATAATGCCGCGCTTTCTCGGATCCCAGCTATGCTCTTGTCGGGTTCTGAACTCAAGGATTCGGCCTCGAACGATGTAGTCAGCTCCAAACTTACGGCCAATCTTAACCACTTCTTGGGGTGTCAGACCATGCGTACCAGGGCTATCCACCGCAGGATTCTTGCCCCCGACCTGCTGCATTGCCTGCGTGTCCATGTAGGCCCTGATTTTATCCTTCATCAAGTCTGACCAGTCAGGATCTTCCAGTTCTCCAGCCAGTGAGGATGCGCTGGAATTATTCTCACTATAGGATGCCAAGTTGATGATTTTCTGTTCCACTAAATGCTGAAAAACATCTTCCTGCACAGGCAAAGCAAAGCCGTTATGGCGCAAACTGTCAGTCAAGGATTCCGTGACGAGCAGGTTTCGGCGGAAGGCGGAGGCAATCCGGTCACCGCTGCTGTAATCAGCAAAAGGCAAAATAACTGCGGTCAGCCCTTTGCCTTGCGCATTAGGTTTCTCTCCGTGCGGGACCATGACGGTCTCCGTTCTTGTCTGTCCGCAGCCCGCCAGCATTCCTGCGGCCAGCATTCCGATAGACAAATATTTCAGCAGGCTCATAGTTGCTCCCTCACAAATTATACTCTCAGCTAAAACTAATTGATGATGCGCGGCCGCAGCAGGATGATCAATTCACGTTTTAATTTTGTCTTTTCCTCATAACCAAACAGGTATTTGAGATATGGAATATCTTGAGTGCCAGGAATAATACTGTTGCCACTCTTTGACTCCACGTCACTGATAAGACCTCCGACCACAAGCATTGAACCGTCTTTTACTTTGACCCATGTATTCATTTCCCGTTTATTGACTACCGGAAGACCTATTTTTCCTAAGCCAACCGTTTCGTAATAAACCGAATCTCCGACAAGTTCTGAGGTGACCGGTGATAAATTCATCACTATTTCGCCGTTTTCTCGTGCAACAGCTGTCAATGCCATTCCTATTCCTGACAGCAGAGTGCTTGTTTCGACAGAATAGTCAATACCTCCAGCATCTGCTCTTTTTGTTCCTATCGAACTAATGTAGGTTATATCTTTGCCAACTTTAATTAACGCTGGCTGGCCATTCAAAACACTGATTTTTGGATTGGAAAGAATGGTAGTTTTTCCTTGCTCCTGCAGTGCCTTAATAAAAGAAGTAAAATTAAAACCAGCTATAGTGGCTCCTGTAGCTATACTCTCTGTCATACTACCTATACTGGTAATAATAGTAGCAGCACTTGTTCCTTTTGCTATGGCATTTGAGATAGTACGCGTTGCAGAATCTATACTGGAATCTGAGAATGCACTTGTTGAATTAGCAGTGCCCCCTGATGTTTGTTTTCCGCTGTCATCTGTTCCAGTGCTTGATAAGCCTAAATTACTTTCTTCCGTGTTGGTATAATTAGTTAGATCACTTTCTATATCCGTCTTGTAGTCAGTAGACGAACTTTTTCCCTTTGTATCTGTTTTAGAGTTTGAATAGTTAGATGACGAGGTCGTCCCACTATCATCTTCGCTATCTCTTGTATTAACCTTTGATTTACCGTAACTTAAGCCTTCAAAGCGCAAGTTGCTGAGAAGCTGACTCCAATTGATGCCAAGAGACGAGCTGTCATTCAATTGTACTTCTATAATTTTTGCCTCAATAATAATTTGCTTATATAATTCTTGTTCAAGATTGCTTAAATAATTTGCTACTTTTTTTTGCAATGATCTCGGTGCATTAACCGTGATTAGCCCAACTGGTTTGTCAACTGTGTAGGTTGAATCAGTCGATGAAACTCTCCTCGATACAGCGACATTAGCTCCTGTATCCTCTCCGCCCTCTTTCTTTGTTGTTGTATCTTTCTTTGTTGTTGTATCTTTTGTTGTAGCTGTACTTTCTGCTTGAGGTGTAACCGTGCTCGCACTCCAAGTCGCTATAATTTTGTCGATATTATTCTGGATAATCTCCCATTGATCAAATTTGTTTTCCCAAGGCTGATTTTTAAGGGAGCCTGTAGTGGACCCTGTTGAAGAATCATAATATTGCCGAACAAACGGCATAGCAATTTGATATTTCTTTGTTTCTCTATACCTTACAACAACAGTTGATCCTTCTATTTCATGGAAATAATCAAGCTGGCGAAGAATATTGTCTATTGCTTCGTAGAAATTATCATTTGCTCGGACATCAATATCAACAAGTAACCCTTGGTCAACATCTGGTGCCCAGCTTAAACTCATATTTTTGAGCTTAACAAGAGCCTTCATTGCGTCTCGCAAAGAAATAGGCTCCTTAGTGGAAATATTTGCTCCCACCTTAAGCTGGAGATCTTCTAATGCTGCCGTACTACTGGTTTTAGCGGAAGAATCAGTTTCGTCTTCACTGATCATATAACCTGTCTGGCGAAAACGATTTGGTAAAAGCGTTGGTTCGATGACCGTGCGATACTCTGCTTTTTTTTCTGGGGCGGGCGAAGGTGTAGACTCTGCTTTTTTATCTTTCTCCACACAGGAACACAAGAGGAGTATTGAGACCATCATCGCGAGAGTATTGAATAGCAGACGCGTATAAATCTTCATTTGCAGTTTTCCTGAATTGTCTCTTTAGTTAGATTTGATTCTAGCTATAATAAATGTTCTCAAATCTTGGGGAACGCTGAAACCAGCATGGAGAATGGCCATATATACTTGGTTTGCTTCTTTTCGATGTCCTTGCTGATCAAGAATGCGGGCACGAGCAACCATAGAATCCAAATTTTCTCCATACAGTTCATCATGTCTACTTAAGAGCCGTAAGGCTGCTTCATATTGCTTTAGTTGCTCGCTAAATACCGCATAATTAAATAATGCCTCTTTACTTGGCTTCTTAACACTTATGCTCCGGTCGAAATACTGTTGTGCCTGAGTATTCTCCTCCATATTAGCATAACCAATAGCTACATTGAGAGCAGCACTCGTATTCTTTTTGTCAGCAGCAAGAGCTTTTTTAGCAAAATAAACAGCTTTCGCATTTTGATGAAGTTCAGCTAGATAGATAGCAGCAATCTTATTAGCTAACCTACTTTTTTCTGTCTTGGCTGGCCATTCTTCTAATGCTTTACTATACAAATGTACGGCTGTTTCTAGGGCACCACTTTTTTCAGCTTCAATAGCCTGTGATAAGAATTTTTTAGCCTCGACAAGGTGCGGTGACTGTGTCTGGTCGGTTCCACTTTGACGGCTGATAACAATAGATGAAGTATCCTTTTTTTCTGTTTCAGGACTCACTGTATCGATAACGAGAGAGTCCTGCTCTCTCTTGGGCCAGATAAACTCTTTGTCTTTTGGGTAGATAACAATAGTATTACTTTGTTGCTGCTTGGCTAAATCTTTAAGATTGAGAATAATATCCAAAGCAAAATCCCAAGGAACTTCACTTAAAGAAAGCGTTAAGGAACCAGATACACCATCAGTAACAATAATATTGTAACCACTGATATCGCCTAACATACGAAAAACGTTATGTATATCTATTTTGTAAAAATCAACCGTGATAAGGTCACTATTTCCGTTAGCTGCAAGCAGATCAGATTGTTTTTTTTCTGAAGATGAAGCACTGTTTTTTTTACCTACATTTTGCAGCGGATCAACCTTTGGGAGCTGTAGTAGGGCGGTATTCTCTGACGCTGTTTTCTTTTCCGCTCCTGACGACTCTTGATTAGATTCAACAACCGAGTCATCTTTAAAAAAATCTTTCAGTTGTAAAATAACATTATTTCCCTCAACCTTTGTCGAATAGGAAACAAAAGGTTCAGGTAGGCTGAATTCAAAACGTGTTCCTTGATGCCCACCCTCATTAATTGGTTTGATATTTAATCCAATATGAAATTCTTCAGACAATTTTAGACTATCAGGATTCTGAACTTCTGCGTCAGCAATATTAACAAATAGACCTTTTCTGCCGCTTCCAGGCTGCTCGAACGGATTTTGCACAGGTACCTTTGTACAATACAAAGTAATTTCTAGATTTTTCTCAACTCGCTGTGCACTAATCTTTTCTATATTATTTTTCTCTTGTTCTTGGGCAATGGTTCCTGCTTCTTGAGTAGGTTGTGCTTGTTCCTGCCCAAGGGCCGTATTGTTTGCCATTATACCTGATGAGAATAAAGCAGCTACGACAATGGCTATACAAAGGGGAGATGCATAGGTGCAGCTTCTTACGTTATTCTTTTTGTGACTTTTAACATATAACACAGGCATATTCTCTGCCTCCCTTTGCTTGACGACGTTCTTGTTGGAGCGGTTATATAAATTCTTTTTCATCCACGCCTTTTCCACTCCATCATTTTGAATGATTGTTACTATTTTCTTTGTAGAAGAAATATAGTGAATATATTGTTATCTACCCTTATTTTTTTTCTTCATCTTTCTTTAGGCGCATAACAATTTCATTGTAGCTCACTTTTCCAGACTTGGTTTCTAATGTCTCTTTAATAAAGACCTGCCCATTTTCAATACGTATAATCTGACCTCGTTTACCAATCAACATATTTTTCTGAAGGATATATCCTTTTCCGGTAACATCCTCCGCCATAGCAACTTTTCCATTAGCTGTGCTCATTACAGCTACAAGTGTAAGTTGCCCTGGCTCAAATAGCTGCATACCAGTCAATTTTTCGCCATTTATATCGACAAGTTCCGTATCTATTGTTGCTATTGCTTTCTCTTTCGATATAAACGGATAAAAAGGATCTGGGCGATTATCTAAAGGATAATCAAATCCATTCATCTGATTAGGAGCTAAAGCTTCTTCTTGGGCGGCGACAGCAGGTAAAATTACTATCGCAACAGAGAACAAAATGCTTAGGAATATACATTTTGTTGTTGTGAATAGTAGCTGCACTCTATCTGCTTTCATTTTTTCTGATTTTGATTGCCGTCAGGGGAAGAGGGTGCTCCTTGACGATAGGTAAGCAGATTACAGGAGGAGTTTAACAACATTTCTCCCTCTACTTCCTTAGGAGAACTCATTTTAATATTATCGACCGTCACTAAGCGTTCCATCATGCTAACTTTGCCAAGAAAATAGCCTATGTTGTGGTATGGGCCAAGGAGCTGGATACTAATAGGAATCTCGGCATAAAAATCTTTAGGTACTTCTTTGCCAGGTTTGAATGAGACGAAATCTAAGCCTGCTCGTTTACCAAGATCAGATATATTGCGAAGTAAGTCAGGGATTTCTTGCTCTTTAGGCAAAATAACAGAAATTTCTTCAAATTTTTTCTGTGCAATAGCGAGTTCTTCTTTATGATGAGGTAAATTAGATGCAGCTTGCTCTGCTTTATCAACATCACTTTTTAAACTTTTTTGTGTAGTTGTTAATTTGTCAATTTCTTCTTGTTTTGGACTATAAATGACAAAATAGAATAAAGCAAGTAATCCTATAATAACTCCAGCAGCTATAGCAATTTTAATATTTTTATTTAAAGGGATATATTTTTTCTCGATAAATTCTTCATATTGAGCAGATAAATTTTTCTTTGCTGCAGAAGATTTTTTAGGTGCCATAATCTGTTATTACTTTATTTTTTTGCTGCTGTTTCTTCAACTGTTTGCTCTGTCTTTTCCTCTCCCATACCAACTGTACAGGATAGGGAAAATTTCTTAAGATTTCTGCCAGCGTAATTTGCTAGAGCGGAACTCGTTAAAGTTACACCTGAAATATACTTTGAATTTTCAAGCTGTTGCATGTATTCTGCAACCGTCTGATTATCTAAAGCCATCCCATCCAATTTCATAGTGCTGCCACTTTGGTCAAGGCTAGTTAGCCACATTCGTTCATTAGGCGTAATGTTAGCCACTTCGTTCAAGACGTATGCACTTAGCGCTGAGGTTTTTTTCAGTTTCTCAACAATCGCAGTTTGTTTTTCAATGAGTTCTTTATTCTTTTCAAGCTCTTCTATTTCTTTAAGTATTTTAGCAAGCTGCTGCTTTTTAGCTTCTAATTTTTGATTTTCATCATGCAATGTCGTTGCCGTGCTAAATAATATTAGAGTATATAATATTAATACCGCCAGCAATGAGACTACAGTTATGCCAAAAATTTTAATTTGTTGTTTGGCAATGAACTGCTGTTTAATTTTCCTGACAGGCAGGAGATTGATCCGCAACATGACTTAGAACTCTGCCGGCCGGATGGCCAGTCCGGTTGCTATGGACATTTCAGGTGCGGCTACCTTGAGATATTCCATATCTATTTTCTTATTAATTTTCATACCTTCAAATGGATTGAAGCAAATAACTTCTAACCCTGTTTCTTTAGCTAAATACTCTCTCAATCCTTGAACTTTTGCCCCTCCGCCACTAAGCACTAGAGCACTTAACGGGTTATCGGGATTATTATTCCGATACAGATCAATAGCCTTTTTAATTTCCAATACCCATCGAGTACAAATACTATTAAAAATATCGTGCAGTTCCTCTTGATCTTCTTCGTCAGCTGATTGCCGCCCCAGCTTTATTTTTTCAGCTACATCATAATCCAGATCCAGTCTATTAGCAATTTCTTGACTAATATTGTCACTGCCAGTCACTACATCACGGGCGAGCACAGAGGTGCCACCAGAAATGATGTTAATGTTCATCTTTGATGCACCAATATCTACTAAACAAACATTTTTTCCACTACCAGATATAGTGTTCCATATATTTTCCAGTGCAAAACCATCCACATCCACGAGCACAGGAACTAATTTTAATCCTTTTATCATTTCCAGATAAGCATCGACCACTTCTTTCTTGGCAGCAACAAGCATAACCTCACTTCGCTCGAATTCACCTTTTGCTGCCTTGATCACCTGAAAATCCAAATACACTTCTTTGATATCAAAAGGTATATATTGTTCAGCTTCTTCGTGGAGACGGTCAGCTAACGCCTCTTCATTTTCTATCTCAATATTAATTTTTTTAACAATAACGGAGTAGCCTGAAATAGAAAGCCCTACCCGCTTATTTTTAATTTTCAGATTACTAATCAGCTCTGCAATAGCAGCAGCAACATCTTCTGCATCTTGTAATGCACCATCGTCTACAGCACCAGGTGAAATAGCTGCTGTACCAAGACTAATTAGCTCATAACTGCTTTTGCCAGATCGTCGTACCTCGCAAATTTTCACGGCATGAGAGCCTATATCTATACCGACAATGGGGAGTTCTTTTTTTGCCATATTCTTTTCTGTCTGTCAGCTTAATCTGTCTGTCGGTAATAAAGCCATTCCTATGATGCAAGACACATATAGACTATATAGCGCATACTGTGAAAAAAAAGCAAGGTTACTTTTACCTTTTTCTATTCAGTTGATTGTAACTAACTGACGGACACGGATACTTGTTTTAAGCGGCATATAGGAGTAACGACCTGAATTCCGATAGTTCTGATACTGACGGATCACTTTACCAACATAGGAAATCGTTTCTGGAATACGCGGTACCCCGCCTAATTTCATCACTCTAGTTGGGCCAGCATTGTAGGCTGCAATACTGAGACGTAAATCACCATTAAAACTATCTAGCAACTCTCGTAGGTATTTTGTACCGCCATAGATGTTCTGCCAAGGATCAAATGGGTCTTGAACATTTAAATACTTAGCAGTTGCAGGCATGAGCTGCATTAAGCCTTGAGCACCCTTGGAGGAAACAGCATAGCGATTAAAATTTGATTCTGTTTTGATAACGGCCTTGACCAACATTGGATCAACCCGATTAATACGAGCAGCATGTTCGATATGATGATCGAAATTAGTATGATACAACGTATTGCCAAAACGAAGCTGTCGACGATCTATACTATACACATCAGGAACAGATCTAATTGTCAGCTTTGGTTTTCCCGAAGGAAGACTATATGTAACAGGACGATAGCGTTTATCCGCAGGAACATTAGTGTAGTGAACTATTCCACGCTCATCAGTGTATTTGTACATTGCTCCTTGCGCGTACGCGACATGAGAAAGTAAACAAAACAAAACAAGAAGATAACATAGTTCACTGTTCCGCATAACAAACTTCTCCTGCTTTGTTGTTATTTCTGTCGTTGCTCCCAGTCAGCAAGGAACTGCTCGATACCAATGTCAGTGAGTGGATGTTTAGCCATCTGAGCAATTACCTTATAAGGAATGGTCGCTATGTCAGCCCCAATCAAAGCAGATTGGATGACGTGCATAGGGCTACGTACTGAGGCGACAATAACTTCAGTTCTCAGATTATACTTCTGAAAAATAGTCATGATGTCTTGAACAAGCGTCATTCCATCTTGGGCAATATCATCAAGGCGACCAACAAAAGGACTCACATAGGTGGCTCCAGCCTTAGCTGCAAGGAATGCTTGGGCTGAAGAAAAAATCAATGTAACATTACTCTTGATTCCTTCGGCTGTAAGCTGCTTAACTGCCTTAAGTCCCTCTGTAAGCATTGGAACTTTGATCACAATGTTTTCATGCAATTTGGCAAGTTCACGAGCCTCTTTAATCATGCCCGCAGCCTCCAAACTTACCACCTCTGCACTGATTGGCCCGTTAACCAATGTACAGATATCAAGAAGAATTTCTTTGAAAGGACGCTGTTCCTTGGAAACAAGCGAAGGGTTAGTGGTCACACCATCAACCATGCCGAGTTCCAAACCTTTCTTAATTTCCTCAATATTGGCGGTATCAATAAAAAACTTCATTTTTTAACGGCTCCTTGCTGCCTGTCTATAAAAATATCGCAGCAAGTTTCGCTGCAAAAATAATATGTTTTATCATTATAACGTAAACGAACGGCTTGAGAACGCGGTATAAGGGTATGGCAAACGGGATCTTCCTCTAGCACATCTTCTACCTTTTCCTTCTTTTTTCGCTCTTGTTGCCATAATTCCTTTTTTATTTTTTCGCGGAGATGGCTGTAGAGCAACCTCCAAGCAAGATACCCTAGCAGGGTAAGAATTAGTAGCCGCAGCGGCCCCATCCTCTATCTCCAGAAATTTAGAAATTTATATTATCCATTATAGTCAAGAGAATGGAAAAGTCGAACCAAATTTTTTACTCTCATTTTTGTATCAAAGTTAACAATACGTAATAACAAGTTTTTCAGCAAAAATACATAACCGTAGATATGGTAGTATAGAACCAGTTGAAGCTACTGCAAAAATCCGCAAAAAAGATTTGACATAATCTGGCAATTTTTGTAGTAAATGTCATCAACTTGACTGACACAGTTATCCACCCTACCAAGGGACAATTTATTTTTTCAGGAATCAGGAGCGGTTATATGATTTCAATTGACATCACACTTTTTATTCACATCATCAACATGATTGTGCTGATGATCGTCCTTAATCGAGTTTTATACAGACCAATTCTCGATATTATGGACAGACGACAAGAAAATTTGGACGATCTCAATGGCGATGTAGAGAAATTTGAACGCCGCAGTGAGAAGCGTCGGATAGAAGTAGACAAAAAGATGCAGGCAGCAAGTGCAAAGGCAAAAAAGGCATTGGATACAGCGAGAAACAATGCTGTAGCAGAAGGTGCTGACAAGATTGCTGCTATCCGTCAGGAAGCTGACCACGAAAAAGAACAACAGCTTGCTGAAATTAAATCTAGTTTTGATACTGCTCGACAGGAGCTACTTGGTGATATAGAAGCTGTTGCTCAAGAAATGGCAGCCAAAATATTAGGAAGGAGTCTAAAGGCATGAATACGCAAAAACTCAAAAAAGCCCTACCACTGTTGCTGGCCGCTTTTTTGTATATAGGAGCAACAGGAACCGTACTTGCTGCCGAGCATGGCGAAGAGAATCACGCTACTCATGCAACGATGGCGGAACAGGCTGGCCATACGGCGGTAGGAGAGCATGGTGAAGCTGCAGGTCATCATGCTGCCCCAATGATCACCGGAGCAAAACTGAAAGATTTGCTTTGGCGAACGCTGAACTTCGCTGCATTAGTCTTGCTTTTAGTAAAGTTTGGTGGCAAACCAATTGCTGGATTTCTAGGAGGCCGCCGCCGGACTATTGCCGAGGACTTGAAAGAAATGCAAGCTCGCCGCGATGAGGCAGAGCAGGCGTGCAAAGAATTTGAGACGCGACTTGCTGGAATGGAGGAAGAAATTGCTCTGACCGTAGAACGGGCCGTTTCTTTAGCTACGAAAGAAAAAGAACGGATTCTCGCCGAAGCAGAACATGCAGCCCAAGAAATCAAGCGACAGGCTTCGGCAGCGGTGCAGGCTGCTATGGCTGCGGCACAACGTGGTCTCCAAGAAGAAGTTGCAGAGCAGGCAACAGCTATGGCGGAGCAGCTCATTGTCAAACATCTGACTCCGACAGATCATATCGCAATTATTGAACAATACCTCGACAAAACAGGCAGGGCGCAATGAAACAGATAATCTTAGCGAAACGGTATGCTAGGGCTATTTTTGCCCTTGGTAAAGAGAACGGTACAGCGAAAATCTATGCGCAGACCCTCAAAGCAATAGCTGATCTTTTTAATCAGCCTGAACTTGGCATTGCTGATGCGCTGACCAATCCTCTTTATCCTCTCGAAGTACGGCAAAACGTTATGACCGGAATCGCCGAAGCAGCAGGCGCAGATGCGCTCCTCTCTTCTTTTTTTCATCTTTTAGTAGAGAAAAAAAGAATCTCGGTGCTGCCGGAAGTTGCCAGTCAAGTGCGTACCATGATCGAGCAAGAGGATAACATCAGTCATGGTTTTGTTACTTCTGCTGTCGAATTGGACAGCACCCTGCTAGAAAAAATCCGCACCAGTCTCGAAGATCTTACTGGGCATAAAGTTCTTCTCGAAGCGCAGGTTGATCCTTCAATTATTGGTGGCATGGTAGCTAGGGTCGGCGATTTGGTGCTGGACGGCAGCATACGAACACAGCTTAATGGATTAAAAGAATCTATCAAGGGGAGATAAAAGTCAGATGCAAATCAAAGCCTCGGAAATCAGCAGGATCATTAAAGATCAGATTGCTGGTTATGAAAGCAACATCGATTTAAAGGAAACTGGCACTGTTCTGTCAGTGGGAGACGGTATTGCTCGTGTTTACGGCGTGGAAAACTGTCAAGCTATGGAGCTGCTGGAGTTTCCCAGCGGCATTATGGGGTTAGCTCTTAACTTAGAGCAGGACAACGTCGGCGTGGCACTCATGGGCGATGTCTGCAAGATCAAAGAGGGTGACATTGTCAAACGAACCGGCAAGATCGCCGAGGTCCCTGTCGGGCCGGAGCTGGAAGGTCGGGTAGTGGACGGCATTGGTCAGCCTATTGACGGCAAAGGGCCGTTGAACGCCAAAGAAACCAGAAAAATGGAGGTTTTGGCTCCCGGTGTTATTGCCCGTAAGAGTGTGCATGAACCCTGCTACACTGGCTATAAGGCGGTTGATGCGATGACTCCTGTGGGCCGGGGCCAGCGCGAGCTAGTCATCGGCGACCGCCAAGTCGGCAAGACCGCCCTTTGCGTGGATGCGATCATTGCGCAGAAAGGATCCGGCGTACACTGCGTTTATGTGGCTACTGGTCAGAAAAAATCCACAGTCGCACTCGTGGTTGAAGCACTGCGCAAGCACGGAGCTATGAAGTACACCACCGTAGTTGCAGCCTGCGCCTCGGATCCTGCGCCGATGCAGTATGTATCGGCAATGGTTGGCTGTGCAATGGCTGAGTATTTCCGTGACAAGGGTCAGCATTCTCTGATTGTTTATGATGATCTCTCTAAGCAGGCCGTATCCTATCGTGAGCTGTCTCTGCTCCTTCGCCGTCCGCCTGGACGCGAGGCATATCCTGGCGACATCTTCTTCAACCACGCCCGGCTATTGGAGCGGGCTGCCAAACTGAGCGACGCACTTGGCGCAGGTTCAATGACTGCCCTACCGATTATTGAGACGCAGGCTGGTGACGTATCCGCCTTTATTCCGACCAACGTTATCTCAATCACTGACGGGCAGGTCTTCTTAGAGCCAAACCTCTTCTTTGCTGGTGTTCGCCCAGCGATCAATGTTGGTATCTCCGTCTCCCGCGTCGGCGGCGCAGCTCAAGTCAAGGCGATGAAGCAGGTTGCAGGTACTCTGCGTCTTGATCTGGCCCAGTACCGTGAGTTGGCTGCCTTTGCTGGTTTTGGCTCTGATCTTGATGCCGCTACGCAGGCTAAGTTAACTCGCGGTGAGCGGTTGGTAGAGATTCTCAAGCAGCGGCAGTATCAGCCCTTATCGATGGAAAAGCAGGTCACTATTCTCTTTGCGGGTACCAAAGGTTTCTTAGATAGTCTCCCCGTGCATTTGCTAGCCGACTACGAGGAGGAACTGTATCGTTACATTGAGATGAACGAGCCATCCATCTTTACCGAACTCCAAGAAAAGCAGAGTATCTCTTCTGAGCTTGATCAGAAGTTTCGGGCCACACTGAAATCTTTCGGCAGTACCTTCAAGGCCGCTAGAGGCCTCAACTGAAAGCGAGGCACAGCCATGTCGGGATTAAAGGAAGTTAAAAACAAGATCGAAGGTGTTTCCAAGACATCGCAGATCACTAAAGCGATGAACATGGTTGCCTCGGCTAAATTACGCGGGGCACAGATGCGGATGGAATCTTTCCGGCCTTACGCGGAAAAATTCGCCAAAGCAATGACGAAGCTTTCTGCTGGACCCAGCAGCGATCAACCACTAATGGCAGTCCGTGAGGTAAAAACCGTTGATCTGATTGTTGTCACCTCTGACCGTGGTCTCTGCGGGAGCTTTAACACCAATATCGTCAATAAAGCCAAAAAGCTGATCGAGCAGCACGAACAGGCCGGCCGGACAGTTACGTTGATCACGGTGGGTAACAAGGCGACGCAAGCCTTTAAGCGGTCAGGGAAAATTCGTCAATCTTACAAAGACATCATGGGTAGCTTTCAGATGTTTAATGCCCGTGAGATCGCTGAAGATACTGCTACTCTCTTTCTTGAGCAAAAAATAGACCGAACAGAACTGGTCTATGCCAAGTTTAAGTCCCTATCAACACAGATTCCAGTACAGGAGACGTTGCTGCCCGTGAGTCCGGTGGTAGAAGAGGCAGGAGAAAACGGCGTTACTGCTGAGTACATCTATGAACCGTCACCTGCTGAAATCATGGAGAACCTGCTGCCCTTACATCTCAATGTGCAGGTGCTTCATGCCATGATTGAGGTCAGTGCGGGTGAGCAGGCGGCCCGGATGACGGCTATGGACAATGCGACCACGGCCTGCGGCGACATAATCAAGGATCTGAAGCAGCTGTACAACAAGGCCCGCCAAGCGGCTATCACTGGTGACTTGATGGATATTGTCGGCGGTGCTGAGGCCCTGAAGGGATAATAATTAGATGAAACAGAGTTATTCTGGGAGATCATAGAAATGGGTATAGGTAAAATCATTCAGGTGATCGGGCCTGTTGTTGATGTGGAATTCAAGGCCGAAGAGCTGCCTGAGATAATGAACGCCCTGTTTGTCACCAATCCGGGCATTGACGATATCGAAGAAAACTTGGTTATTGAGGTGGCCTTACATCTGGGCGATAACGTAGTTCGCTGTATCGCCATGGATCAGACCGATGGTTTGGTGCGGGGCATGGCTTGCCGCGACTCAGGTAAGCCAATCTCTATTCCGGTTGGCGCACCGGCCTTAGGTCGGATTATGAACGTGGTTGGCCGACCGGTTGACGGACTTGGCGAAATTGACGCAGCCAAGACCATGCCTATCCATCGTGCCGCGCCGGAATTTACCAAACTGGACACTGAGGTCAACGTGTTGGAAACCGGCATCAAGGTCATTGATCTGCTCGTGCCTTTCCCGCGCGGTGGCAAGATGGGCTTGTTCGGCGGTGCAGGCTGCGGCAAGACCGTTATCATGATGGAGATGGTCAACAATATCGCGATGCAACACGGCGGTATCTCAGTTTTCTGCGGTGTCGGTGAGCGCACCCGCGAGGGCAACGATCTCTATATGGAGATGAAGGAGTCTGGCGTACTACCCAAGGCCGCCTTGGTTTATGGCCAGATGACTGAGCCACCTGGTGCCCGTGCCCGCGTTGCTTTGACCGGCCTGACTGCTGCTGAGTATTTCCGCGATGAGGAAGGCCAAGATGTACTCTTCTTCGTTGACAACATCTTCCGTTTCACTCAGGCTGGTGCTGAAATTTCCGCTCTCTTAGGCCGTATTCCTTCAGCAGTTGGTTATCAGCCTACTTTGGCCACAGACTTGGGTGCATTGGAAGAGCGTATTACATCCACTGATAAGGGTTCTATCACTTCAGTGCAGTGTGTCTATGTGCCTGCCGACGACCTGACCGACCCGGCTCCGGCTACCACCTTCGCCCATCTCGACGGCACGGTTGTTCTTTCCCGCCAGATTGCCGCGCTGGGCATTTATCCGGCTGTTGATCCGCTCGATTCCACCTCCCGCATCCTTGATCCCAACGTGGTCGGCGAGGAGCATTATCAGACCGCCCGCCAAGTGCAAGTGACCTTGCAGAAGTACAAGAGCCTTCAGGACATCATCGCCATTCTTGGCATGGATGAGCTGTCTGAGGAAGATCAGCTTACTGTTGGACGCGCCCGTAAAATCCAGCGTTTTCTTTCTCAGCCCTTCCATGTGGCTGAGGTTTTTACTGGCATGTCAGGCAAGTACGTGAAGGTTGAGGATACGGTGCGAGGCTTCAAGGAAATTCTTGATGGCAAGCACGACGAGCTGCCTGAAAATGCCTTCTACATGGTTGGTACCATTGAGGAAGCGGTTGAAAAGGCTGCTGCCGAAAAAACGGCAGCGGAACAGGAAAAAGCCTAACCCTTTTCAAGACAATTTCAGAGGTAAAAAGGAATGGCACAGATTCATCTGGAAGTAGTAACTCCCGCTGGGCAGGTTGTCAGTGATGATGTTGATATTGTCACTGCACCGGGCACCAGCGGTGAATTCGGGGTGTTAGCCCATCATGCGAACTTTCTTAGCACCATCAAAACCGGAGTCCTGTCTTTTAAAAAAGACAGGCAGATTAAATATATGATGGTTAGCAAAGGTTTTGCCGAGGTATCAGATAACACCATCACCTTTTTGGTAGAGAGTGCTGAATATGGCTATGACATTGATGTAGATCGGGCCATTCGAGCCAGAGAGCGGGCCGAAAGACGGCTGACGCAGGCATTGGCGCACGATGAGGCAATGAATCGGACGCTTGCAGAGGCTGCACTTCAGCGGGCTGTTGCTAGACTTGCTGCTGCGCAATGCTCTGGTAAGGCGTAATAGCATCATAAGCTAGACTAGAAGTAAAAGGCCGCCCTATGGGGCGGCTTTTTTTATTTCTGTGGCCAACCTATTTCTCGAATATTGTTTACAGAAACGTATCAATTTGTAATAATTGTTTCCTACTCAGACAAAAAAGAATACATTTGTAATGACTATCCAACCCGGTCTATTTGGCCTAAAAGAAACGTGGGAGGAACGAATCAATTTAACGTCTCATTTTTTTAGCCACCTATACTGATTTTGGAAAATTCGTTCCATGCAGTTTGCATTTAAATATAAAAAAATAAACAGGTTGAAAGATGAGAAAGCTATACACTATTTTTTTTATACTCACTCTTTTCTGTCTTGATTCGTGCAGTCCTGAACAAGATATTCCGGCCAATCAAAATTACGGCAAAGATGAACATATTAAAATAATGAAATTTTATGCAGACTGGTGCGGGCCATGTCAGGCCATGAAGCCTGAGTATGAAAAGGTAAAAAAACTTTATCCTTATATTCAGTTTGAAGAAATTAACTTTGATAAAGATAAAGAAAAGGTGACTAAATATTCTATAAATAGCATCCCTTTGACTATCAAAAGTAAAGATGGCAGTGAGCTGAAAAGAAAGGTGGGCTATATGAGTAGAAACGACCTGATTCAATTTATCGAAAACTAATCTAATTTTTTCTGACAAAATATTTTCAGGAGCAACGCAATGAACACCAAAGAACGGATGGCCATTCCTCGCCAGCATCCCAAGGAACTTGCGCCCGCTGAACGGATAAAAGGATTTGCGGAAGTTACGGCTGGTTATGACGAGGAAACTGCCTTGCTGGAAGCAAATCGCTGTCTGCAATGTAAAAAGCCTAGCTGTGTGCAAGGCTGTCCGATTCGCAATGATATTCCCGGCTTCATCGCCTTACTGCGGGAAAAAAAATTTGAGGAAGCCTACTGGAAAGTGCGCGAGACCAGTACGATGCCCTCAGTCTGCTCCCGCGTTTGTCCGCATGAGTTTCAGTGCGAGGGGAGCTGTGTACGCGGCAAAAAAGGTGAATCCGTGGCCATCGGAATGCTGGAGCGTTATTTGACCGACTGGATGGTAGCCAACCACAAGTCCATGTCGCAAGCGTGTGCCATGCCTAATGGCCGCAAAGCCGCGATTATTGGTTCTGGTCCAGCAGGTATTACCGCCGCCTACATTCTTGCGCATCAGGGGTATAAATGCACCATTTACGAGGCATTACCGGTCTTCGGTGGAATGCTCTCTGTGGGCATTCCTCACTACCGCTTGCCCCGCGACATCATAGGTGCAGAGCTGGCTTCACTCAAGAGCTGCGGTGTAGAAATCAAACTTGGCGTAACCATCGGCAAAGATAAAACGCTACAAGAGCTGCGCGAAGACGGCTATGAGGCAGTGTTTATTGGCGTTGGTGCCCATGCAGGCAAACGACTTGGTATTGATGGTGAAGATGGTACTAAGGGAGTCTTACACGGCGTGGATTATCTGCGGCGGGTGCTAACTGGTGAAGAGATCAATATCGGGAGAAAGGTGGTCGTCGTTGGTGGCGGCAATGTGGCCATTGACGTGGCTCGTACTGCTCTACGTACTGGCTCAGACCAAGTATTCATCCTCTATCGTCGGACACGAGAGGAAATGCCTGCCTCTAAGGAAGAAATTCGGCACTTAGAAGAAGAAGGGGTGCGGATTGAATTCCTTGCTGCACCAGTCAAGGTTCACGCTGATGCCACAGGTCAAATGACTGGTCTTGAATGTGTGCGGATGGGACTTGGTGAACCAGATGATTCAGGCCGCCGCCGACCTGTAATGGTTGATGAATCAAACTTCGTTATCGAGGCGGATGCAGTTATTCCAGCGATTAGCCAGACTGTCGAGCATGAGGCTGACCAAGGCACTGATCTCAAACTTGAATCATGGGGAACCTATTCCGTTAATCCTCGCACACTCCAAACTTCAGTGCCGTGGATTTTTGCTGGTGGTGATGATGTGCTTGGCCCACAGACCGCAGCTAAAGCTGTTTATCAAGGTAAAGTAGCAGCAGAATCCATGCAACGATACATGGAAGGTTTAGACCTTGAAGAAGGCCGCAAACTCTCCTGCTATATGGTGACTTGGTAAAAAAGAGAAACTGCCAAGGCAATTCAATATGTTACCTTGGCAGTTTAAGGCTTTTTGCGCAGCAGATGAAGGATAGGAGCAAAATTGGAGGGTGCCCGAATTTCCACAAAATCAACACTCATACTGTATACTTGATTTTCCTCTGCTGTCGCCACAGGTTGAAGGTCAGCACTGTATGCCTGTGGCCAACTAGAATCAGGAATCCAGGTATTTAGATGTAGTTCCATAGGAATGACTGGTACACGCTCTGTTTCTACACGAATAAGCTTCCCGTCTAAATACCAAGATACTTTGTCAGTTTCCCAAATAATTTCATAAAGATGATAATCGGCTATTGTTCCTGACTCATACCGTGTAAGTTCTGGATGCCCTTCTCCAAGAGGCTCATTACGGTAACTGTTAGTCATAATCAGATCAGGTTCAGTCGTGACCATTTCAAAATCGATTTCGTCATGTAATGTTGTGCTATCTGGCCTGAATGCAAATAAAAAAATTCCACCTACAATGCCAGGAATTGTTGTCTCCATTTTCGCACGAATTTTTACATGAACCTTTTTTCGTATTAAAGAAATAAGTCGTATACTTTTAAGATCTGTACCATAGAAATATTCACCAGGAAGATATTGAGGATTATACAAAGAAACTGTAATTATGGCATTACCATCTTTTATCTCAGGAAATGACTTTGTATTAAATAGAGTT
The DNA here is from genome assembly GCA_026645415.1 of Candidatus Electronema sp. Lineage (GTDB taxonomy): Bacteria > Desulfobacterota > Desulfobulbia > Desulfobulbales > Desulfobulbaceae > Electronema. The sequence continues at coordinate 20,056 of JAPEVH010000054.1, read as the reverse complement.
CTGCCAAGTGGTTCATCTTCAAAAAATGGGCCATGCCATTTTGTAAAGGAAATATTTTCTTTGTCAAAATCTTCATGAAAAACAATTCCAGCTAAGACAGAAATTGGTAATGATACTATCATCCCTATAATTACATTCAATAGTAGTTTTTTTATTTTTATAATTTTAGTCATATACTGATCCTGCCATCTTATTTATACACTTAATAAATAACCAAGATATTCGCGACTGCCGATTTGAATCCTTGCTCTGTAACTGTCGATCTGTCGAGTTGAACAAAATCAACCCTAACTTCTAAGATTATCGAATATGGATTTTTTAAAAGCAAGAAACTAATTATATCTTACTGAAGACTAGCGATTCCAGATTGATATATCTTTCCCTGTCAATAACAGTAGAGGCATTTAAACACACTCAAATTATTTTTTTTTCAGAAAAAGAACGACTTGGTAGGATGAGGAGAGAAATAAGGATTTGGAAAACTGATGATTCTGACTGGTGTAACTGATGATTCTGACTGGTGTATTAGCAGCTCAATCTATAAGTTGCCATTAAATTTTATCGACAGTTTGATTCAAGATATTCAAACACTTGGCCTTGGATATTTGCCTTGACCTTATATTCTCGGCAAGGATTGCCAAGACGTACCGGCGAAACCGTATAAAAAACACCACTTACACTGCGCCAAGAAACAGGGCCACTATAGGTGAGAGCCTTAATCAGGGCGTCTTGGTCGTTACTATTCATGGAGTGAAGAATTACTGCTTCGTCATTTTGCTGTACGGCGTTCGTAGCCGCAGCTTGAATAGCCTGATCAATACTTGTACAGGAGGCATAACAACGCAGTTGTCTACCCGAAAGATTTGCCTGCATGCTGTATTCCCGGCAAGTACCTTTGCTCGCTGCGGGCGTGATGGTATATGATCCTCCCGGTCCCTTCCATGATGTGGGAATACCTTCCCGCTGCCGTATTGCCCGGTTAAAAATCTGCAAATCAGTAGCATCCATATACATACGGATTTCGCCACATGATACATTTTGTGTTTGGACAGGTTGTGTAGGTGTATTTTGCTGTATTGCTGGAACTAGAGGAGCAATTTCTCTTAAACTGTTGTCATTCTCAATCGGCTTGTTCTGCTCCAATGGTGTGCTCGTTGAGTTGCCGTTTGATTGCACAGCCTGTGGCTTTATATCATTAAAATACCCAGAAATCTCATCAGCAAAAGAAACAGCTTTTTGCACAGAAATTGTTGTTTCTGAGTTAGACTGAGGCAATGCAGCTTTGGGCGACAGATAACGATCTTCCGTCCCTGAGATCCCTTCAAAGATAACATAAGGTTGATCTTGAGTAACAGCTTGATGTCGCTCAACTGCTGCTCTGATAACCTGATCTGTCATCGCTGCAATCAGTTGCTGCCGTTTCGTTTGCTCCTGTTCAGCAGTCATTCTACCCTGCGGAGCCTCTGTGTGGAGAGGAACAGAGATAGATGGTGTAGAAAAAGCAATATCTGGTGGAGGAGGCAACAATACACGAACAATTTCTGCTCGTTGCGGGGAAAGAAACGCAATGTAAGCAACAACTCCAATAAAGAGATAGACAACAAAAAAAGCTGCCGTAAGAATCCCACTCATGATTCCGGCTGAAGCACGGGGAATATTTTTACGACGAAGAACAGCAAAAGCAGAACGGTTGGCCAGCAAATAAAGTACAGCAAGCGTGAGCAGGCCTAAAAAAAGATGCGAAAGAGGTAGATTCATTTGCATCAAAAAGAATTCGGTTTCTTTTGCTCCGGCGGCAGCCAGCCTTGGCCACCAGTGTGCCAGAGGAACTTCCGGCACACGCCTCGAATTAAGCTGGCCTCTTTCTTTTTGATTCGAGTACGACTAAGGAACTGACGAATATTGCGCATCCAGTAACTACGGCTGGTATCGCGGATAAAACCAATCTGGCTCAGAGCCTGATCAATATGCTCGTACATACCTTCTAACTCGTGCGAGTTGGCGTAACTACTTTCGCTCCCAGATGGTGCTATTTTGCTTGTTACCATGAATAACTCATAACAGCAGATAGCCACGGCCTGCGCCAAGTTAAGCGAGGAAAAGTCGGCAGTTGGGATAATGGTAGCAAATTGACAGAGATCAAGGTCTTCATTGCTTAAGCCACTGCTTTCTGGGCCAAACATCAAAGCCGCTCGACTGCCATCAACAAGCAGTTGCGCTAGCTCGCTCATAACTATACGTGGATATCCCGCCTCCACAGTTCGATACTTTCCTTGGCGGGCAGTGGTGCCAACGATGAAATGATAGGGTATAGCCGCCTCGCGGCTACTGCTAACAAGCCGAAGCTGTTCGATGAGATGGGCAGCCTTGTGCGTCGCCATCTTGAGCATTCGCTCCTGATCTGGTGGCTCGTTAGCTACTACCGTCAACTGGCTAATGCCAAAATTGCAGGCAATACGAGCGGCAGCACCGATATTTTCTGGATACTTTGGTTGTACCAGAATCAGGCCGCAGCCGCTTATGCCGGTTTCTTGTTGCTCAGAAATCACAGGTTCGCAGGATCTTCCAGTTCTAGGTGTTTGTTGCCGCGAGAGGACATTTTTTGCTCAGGAGCAGCAGCCGGGCTGCTTGACGTAATCCGCTTAAAGAATGGGATAATCCCTTTCTCCGCGTTACGCATTTCTTCCTCTGCCTCTCGCAGCGTAATCTGCCAAGCTGGAGCAAAGCCAGGTGATTTTTCAAACATGATTTCAGCGGCCTTTTGATAAACCTGAGCTTGGCGCATTTCCTGTTTACCCGGCTTCTGGTTTAATACCTGAATCATATTCCGCAGGTTATCGCGCTCTTGACGGAGCTGATTCATCTCTTCCTTGCGCCGCTCGTTTTCAGCAGATTCAATCTCAAATTTAGTTTGGAGGTGGCCGCGTAGTTTGCGGATATCACCTTGCAGCACCTTAGCTTTGATGAGAGAGCGTACCCAAAAGACAAAAGCAATCAGCAGACCGAGCAGCAGACCTTGAACAAAAGTATTGGTGAAAAGTTTAGTAAGCCATTCCATGATAAACCTCGTGAAGTTGATGACAGGTGGGATGGAAAAGAAAGGAGCACAGAATATTATGACACTGGCGGAGGGACAGGGATTCGAACCCTGGGCGGGGTTACCCCCGCAACGGTTTTCGAGACCGTCCCGTTCAGCCACTCCGGCATCCCTCCACTTTAGCCTTTTTACCCGCAAAAAGCCTGTTCGTCAAGCAGGACAAGCGGTTGACAAGGATTGAAAATACATTTATTCTGCATATAAGTGAGTCCACTTTCTACCAGACTGCTCTGTATTGCAAGGACAACGTTCATGCTGCCCATGAAAATATTTCCGCGTTCAGTTCTTATCCTTTTGTTTGCCCTACCGTTTCTTGTGAGCTGTACTGCTCTCCATAAAAAAGTTGCTGAAGCACCGAGCATATCACTTGCGGACATGGAGTTAGATGGTATCAAAGGGTTAGAAACTATTTTTCGCCTTCAGCTCCGGGTTATCAATCCAAGCGAGGAGCCACTGCAAATCCGCAGTATACACTGCATTTTAAAAGTTCAGGGTAAATCTTTTGCCAAAGGTATCGGCATTGCGCAGACTACAGTGCCTGCCTCTGGCACAGCTACTGTACCAGTTTTAGTCTATGCGAGCATGGTCGATCTCGTTGGTTCAGTGATTGATCTGCTTCAGCATACTGCGCCGTTGTCTGGCGCGCCAAGCAAATCGCTTCAATATGAGTTAACTGGCAGCATCCGCCTTGGTGAGAAAGGCAAAGAAAGTATTCCTTTTAACCTAACTGGTAAACTTCCACCAGAGCAGCAATGACCTCACTTAACGCCGAACAAGGTAAGCTACTGCTTAAACTAGCCCGGTTCGTACTAGAGGAGCAGTTTGGCAAACAGTTAGCTGAACCAGAAGGCTTGGATAGCCCAGAGCTACGCCAGCACCGAGGTGCTTTTATCACTCTAACTAAACAAGGTATACTAAGAGGTTGTATTGGCAGTTTGCTCGGCGTAGAATCACTTATTGACGGAGTGCGCCGCCACACAGTCAATGCCGCCTTTCATGATCATCGTTTCCACATGCTCACAGCGGAAGAACTCCCAGAAGTACGCATTGCAATATCTGTGCTCACCCCGCCACAGCCTTTAGCGTATATTGATAGCAATGATCTTTGCCGCAAACTACAGCCCCAGATTGATGGGGTGATTATTCAACAAGACCTAGCTGAAGCCACCTTCCTTCCACAAGTCTGGGAGGAGCTGTCAGCACCAGAACTCTTTTTGGACCAGCTTTGCTGCAAGGCGGGCTTACCAAGCACGGCGTGGCGGAGCGGTGCATTAACGGTGCAGACCTATCAGGCAACTCGTTTTGCCGAAAAGGAAATGTTATGCCAGAACTGAGTCTGCCAGCGCAACTAACTGCTGAACTGGCAGCCATCTATCAGATCTTGCAGGAAGAATACGAGCGCACTGCTGCGCAAATCCCGCTTACCTGTTCAGGCTGTCCAGACAACTGCTGCGATTCTTGGTTTTACCATCACACTTATAGCGAATGGGCTTATCTCTGGCAGGGGCTAAGGCTGCTGGAAGAGCAGGTTCTTGAGCAAATCGTCCTGCGCGCAAAAGAATATGTCCAACAGAGCCGAGATCAGCTTGCATCGGGACAACGACCTCAGCTCTTATGTCCTCTCAATGAAAATGGTCTTTGTGCTCTCTATCAGCACCGACTTCTCGTTTGTCGAATGCACGGCGTTCCTGCTTTGCTGACTCGCCCAGATGGACAAAGTCTCCGTTTTCCCGGCTGCTTCCGTTGCCAAAAAATTGTTCAAGATACGTATTCGCAAGAAGACGCGGCTCCAGCAATGGACAGAACTAAGATATTTTTCCGGTTGGCAGAGGTAGAAAACCAGCTTCTCAGCGGCAAACGCCAACTTTTTCCTAAAGTAAAGAAAACGATTGCCGAGATGATCGTCCAAGGGCCGCCGCTCATCGCTGAACCTTTTTCATCAAGTTAAAATTATGGCCGATTTGCTCCGCGACACCTTTAGCACCATCACCGACGGCAAAACCGTTAGCCGAGAAACTGCCTTACTACTGGCCCGGTATCCTGATCAACAGAAACTCTGGTCAGCAGCAGACCGCCTGCGCTGCCGCTTTATGGGTGATCTCTTTCATCTTTGCGCGATTATCAATGCCCGTAGTGGTGGTTGCACTGAAGACTGCCATTTCTGCGCCCAGTCAGCTCGTTATCATGCTGCCAACATACCAGTTTACAGCATGATTGATCAGGATGAGGCGATGAGCATTGCCCGCAGCAATGCCGCAGCAGGTGTTCATCGTCTTTCCTTGGTGACCTGCGGGCGCACGGTAGAACAGAACACCTTGACCCAATGTGGCGAATTGTATGAGCAGGTTCGGCAGGAAACCAAACTGGAATTGTGTGCCTCAATGGGCCTGCTGGATGAGCGCAAGGCTGGAATGCTGGCAGCAATGGGAGTAAACCGCTATCATTGCAATCTGGAAACCTGCGAGCAGCGTTTTGCTGATTTCTGCACCAGCCATACGTGGCAGGATAAAGTAGAAACCTTAAAAACAGCGGCTAATGCGGGGATGTCGCTTTGTTCTGGAGGAATTATTGGCATGGGTGAAAGCATGGAGGATAGGATTGAGCTGGCCCTTGAGCTGCGGCGATTGGGCATCCGTTCTATTCCAATCAATATTCTGACCCCGATTCCTAATACTCCGCTAGCTCACCGAGAGCCACTATCTTTGCCAGAGGTACTAACCACTATCGCTTTATTCCGCTTTCTTCACCCAGAGGCAGTAATCCGCATCGCCGGAGGCCGGCAGCAACTCGGCGCAGGCCAGTACCAATGTTTCTTGGCAGGAGCTAACGGAGCCATTGTTGGGAACTATCTCACTACCACGGGCGGCTCTATTTCTGCCGACTTGACCAAGCTGCGGGAAATGGGTTTTGTCTTCCGCCACGCTCCTGATTGAACACTGTGTTCAAGTCGGCAAACTGTATCAGTCTGCTCACAGATTTTGGCCTTGAGGATGCCTATGTTGGCCAGATGAAAGCAGTCATCCTCAGCCGCAATCCAACAGCCCAGATTATTGACCTTTGCCACGCCCTACCCTGCCAAGATATTCAGGCTGCTGCTCTGATGCTGCACGCAAGCTGGTCTTTCTTTCCCGCCGGAACAGTGCATGTGACTGTAGTTGATCCGGGTGTGGGCACTTGTCGGCATATTTTAGTAGCACTTTCCGCAGAGCAGCTCTTTATCGCTCCAGACAACGGCATTCTTTTCCCACTGATTGAAGAACAAATAAGTACCCAAATCCGTATATTAAAAAATCCTACCTTGTTTGCGACCAAGAGTAGCTCTACCTTTCATGGTCGAGACATCATGGCTCCGGCAGCAGCACGGCTGGCAAGCGGCTTCCCTTTTGCAGAAGTTGGGCCAGTCGTAGAGCCTGCTGCTTGCGTGCGGCTGCATCTTTCTAAGCCACTGATCACGGAAAACCGTATCCAAGGGCAAATACTCAGCAGCGATCACTTTGGTAATCTGCGCACTAATATTAGGGAAGCAGATCTGCAATGTCTTGCACCATTGGCTCATCTTCGCGTCAGTATTTGTGGAAAGCAGTTATCAATCAGCAAAACCTATGCTGAGACACAACCCGGTGCATTACTCGCGTTGCTTGATAGTGCCGGTTATTTAGAAATTGCTGTCAACCAAGGCAAGGCCACCAAACTATTAGCTTGCACTGTTGGGGAGACAGTAGCAGTAATAAGTATATGAATAAATTCTATTTCTGTAGCGGAATGGTTCTAATGCCTTCCACAACTTCAATACAATAAACTAGAGAGAACACCTATGCAAAAAGCCCAACTCAAGAAAAAGGTTTTGGCAGTCATGTTCCTGCCGTTGCTGCTGGTCTCCTGCAATCGACAGGAAGAAAAAAAGGAAGCGCAGATCAAGACGACTCCTGCCCAAATCGTCAAGCAGGAAGAGGTACCAAAACCTGCATCTATGCTCAATCTGGTCCCGGATGATACGATCTTCTTTTTCGGTGGACTGGAGCCGATACCTTTAAAAGAGCTTCTGCAATGGAATGCAAGTCATTTCAAAATGCCGGAGCAATTTGATCCCAAAGAGATGTTTAAATCAGTCCAGAAAAAAGCAGAAACAGCAGGCCAGAAAATGCTTCTCCAGCTTTGGACGGATTACTACCAGACCGCCGTCGCGCAAACTGTGCCACTAGAACATTGGGGCATTGACGACAGTCCGCTGATTGCCTCCTATGCTATTGGGTTGTCGCCAGTCCTTCGTATCAGCTTAAAGGATGCTGAACTGTTTAAGAAAAAAATTGAAGAAGTAGAGACAAAAGCCCAAGTCAAGACAGAGGCAGAAACTTTGGGCAAGTTTGTCTGGAAACGCTATCCGCTGGCAAAAAGCGAGCCAAAGGTCAACCTGATCATCGGCACAGACAGCCAAAGTGCCGTCTTCATGCTTGATGTCGGTGCAGATAGCGAGGATGCGATTGCCTTGGCCATAGGCCGCCGCAGTCCAACAAAATCCTTGGCAGACAGTGGCCGACTTGAGTCGCTACAAGCTGCGTACAAGCTGAATCCAGCACTTATAGGCTATATCGACCACCATCAAATCGTCACAGGTCTGACCACCAAGGATGGCAATTGGATGGCGAAAATGGTACAGAAACTTGTGCCGCAACTGCCCAAAGAAACCGCAACATCTTTTGCTGAACTGCAAACAGAAGGCTGTCGCAATGATCTAAACGCCATTGCAGACAATTGGCCGCAAACCGTCGGCGGCTACACCGCCTTAGACTTAAAGGGAAAACCATCCCGACTTGATTCCATCACCGTGATCGAGAGCAAGGATAAAACATTGCTGGATGGTCTCCGCTCGCTGCGCGGCTTTGCTCCTGATCATTCTGCTGATCCAGTAATATTTGCATTAGGACTTGGCCTAAATGTAGAAAATGTCGCGCCCTTTCTTATGCAGCAATGGACAGAAATTACGCGCAAGCAATACAACTGTTCTTTTCTGAAAGAAATGCAAGAAGGTTTAAAGAAGCAAAATCCAGCACTGGTCGGTATGGCAACTGGCATGGCCACAGGAGTACGTGGTATTGCCTTGTCTCTGTTTGACTTACAAATGGAAAAACCAGCCGGAACAGGCCAGATGCCCATGCCAAAAGCTGTTGATGCCCTTCTTAGTCTTGCAGCTAAGGATCCGCTTGCTTTGGTGCAAAACTTCGCCGCGTTTTTTCCGCCACTGGCAACCTTGCAAATTCCTGCTGATGGCAGTCCGGTTAAACTGCCCATGCCGGTTTCGCTTCCGGTGATTCCAATGGTGGCTGTTAACGGCTCACATCTGACTGTCTATCTTGGCGAGCATGGCGAAAAGGCAGCAAAAGCCTTAGCTGGTGCGTCCCTTGAATCCTCGCAAGGAATCATGACAGCATCAATTGATTACAGCAAATACTATCAGTTAGCAGGTGATATGGTCTCTTATCAAAAAGAAGAACAGAATGCTGAAGTTACGGCTCTTTTTGAGGCGATGAAAAAGGCGAAAATGCGGGTGCAGATGAAGCTGGATTTCACGGAGAGAGGTATTGAAATGGGAGCAGATATGATTGCAACAGAATGATCGTTGGGCATCTAATGTAAAAAAAAACGCAGCCTTCTCCGAGAGAAGAGGCTGCGTTTTTTTGTCTCGGTAAACAACAAATCACATGGGGACGATTAGTTTATTGCTCTCTTCATTCCATGTCACAACCACATACCACAAGGCCATCATAAAGGCAATGATGGTCAGGGTCCAGCCGTAGCCGATTGAATCCGGCATATAGATGTATCGACCCAAGTAACCGGCCTTCTCTATACCAGATACAGTTAAGCTACCACCTGTGCTGATGGCTTCTTTAATTTCATCGACATCATAGTTTACAAGACCGAGTTTTGCTTGGGTGATAAGGCTTTTCAGTCCATTACCGCTCACCTCAACATTCATGCTAAACCATTTGGTCATCAGTGAATTAGCAATACCAAAGAAGGGAACTACAATCCAGAGCTTGAGCTGACCTTCACCAACCCGCCAGAGAGTACCGGAACCGCAGCCACCAGCCAGCATTCCACCCACGCCAAAGAGGAAGCCACCAAATACCCCGCCCCAGCCAAAGGTACCACGCACATAGTAGGCTGGATTAAGTATTGGAGTGCCGTCAAAACGTACAGGAACTGCATATTTAACTACTGCACCACCAATAGCGAGAACAAAAATGGACAGAGCTACAGATTTAGCCAAGGTACAGTCACCGGTCATGTGCGGCTCGCGGAAACCCTGAATCATACACCAACGACCTCGATGCATGGCATAACCAAGGCCAGCAGCAATCAGCAGTACACCAGACAACGAGGTGATGATTTCAGCATTATTCTCTCCGTCGTAACCACTGTACCAGCGTGCTCCGGCAATTAAGGCAAACAGGGTCAGCAGGGCAAGGACGGTTTGAAGTTCGCGAGGGAGATCAATAGTCCAAGCACCGTTTGAACCCCACGTAATGTACTCCATCTCCTTATAGATCAACCAGAGGCCGAGGATAACGCCAGCAACAATTCCCAGCCACATGGAGAAGCCATTGGCAGCTAAGTTGCCGATGGCGTTGTACATGCCACCTACGTTACAACCACCTGCGAAGGCGGAGCCAACCCCCATCAAGATGCCAGCGATAGCACCTTTTACAGCTTCGCGGTACGGAGGAAAACGAAAAGCAAACTGACCACCAGCAAAGGCAGAGAGGAAAGAACCAGCCAAAAAACCAATGCCGATGACAGAACCAGAGTCAACAAAAATGGACTTTGGAGAACTACCCCCGACAAAAGAAAGGATCCAGTCGCCCCAGTTACGAATTGCGCCTACTGCACCCCAAGGCCGCCACCAGACCATCATCAGAATACTGAGCAGAGCAACAATCACGCCAGTGATGTTGGCCTCCCACTCAGTTTCGCAAACCTGCTTGTACAGGTTTCTGATTTTGCCGACGAAACTTGCGTCATTCATAGATTTTCCTCCGTCCCTTTTCCTTTCATACATAGTCTATTTTGAACTGCCCTGATCAAGGCAATCTGTTTACGCTGAATTGTCGGAAAAATATTGTATAATTTCTTGCACTATTTGTACAGTTTTTTTGTAAGGATTTATATACTTCAAATCTGAATGAGCACAAGGATCTTCAGGCTAATAAAGGAATCAGCCACAAGATCAGGTGGCTATAGAGCTGCCAGCAATACTGTCGAACATATTGCCTTTCATCTTTTCCTACAATTTCAGCAAACTGAGTTCCTTCTTGCAACAAGTACTTAGACGTGAAATGTCTTGACAGACAGGGCGGTATTCGTTATAGAAGAATAAATCTTACTGGCTAAAGAGCTGAAAAAATGCCTGATCAAAGGCAATTCAGTATAAGAAAATCGGATTTATTAACAACTCTTTTTTCATTCACTACGAGGAGAATGTACAATGAGCGATGTAAAAAAAGCCCCTGACGGATTGGCAGTAGTTGCAGTGCTGGATGCCAAAGGCCTGAGCTGTCCTATGCCGTTGCTGCGCACAAAAAAAGAAATCAACAAGATCAAAACCGGTGAAATTTTGCAGGTTGACGGTACTGATCCAGGTTCCCGTAACGATATTCCTGGCTGGTGCTCTCGTTCTGGCCATGAGTATTTGGGCGAGAAAGAAGAAAGTGGCTATATGAGCTTCTTTGTTCAGAAAGGCTGATAGCTGTTTCTTTTTACAAAGATGCAAGACCATTACTGTCAAGGAGGATAAGCCAAATGGCTGCTGATCCAGATAAACTTGCTATTTTTGTCACCTCTCCTCAGCACATGACCCATGTGGTGGGGATTGCCGAAGCTGCGGCAAAAGCTGGCAAAAAACCTATGATTTTCTTTACCTATAAATCTGTCCATCTGACCAAGGATCCTCGCTTTAAGCCGCTGGCTGATCTGTGTGGCGAGGAAAATATGGCCATCTGCGCAGATAGTTACACCTGCGAGGGCTATGATTCGGCGAAGGACATTCCTGCCGGACTGACCGCCAAGCAGATGAGAACTCAGGCATTCCACGGCGCGCTGCTGGACGAATGCGGTAAGTATATCGTCTTATAAGGAGGCACCTGCAATGGAATCGCTGAAAGTATATATTCTGATCGCCAACCGGATGTACAACGATGGCATTCGTTCAGCTCTGGGATTGGCTGTAGAGAATCACTATGGCTATCCAGTGATCTTAAACGGAGAGTTTCCAAAATTCTCTAACTATATGGCTGAGAACATCGCTTGGATTGCAGATATGGAAGGTGAGGTTTTCACCTGTGGCGCACCTGCGCCAGAAAGTCTGCCTGAAGATGTTTCCTTAACCGAAATTGATCTTCAGGAACTGGGCGAGAGAATGCGTGAGGCTGATGTCATTATTCCCTATGGCCTGCCTAAGCAAACCAATGAGCCACCGCCAGCCTGTGCAGAATAAGGAGAAAGATCATCATGAAAATGCTTCAGGTGTACCGTTCCGAGCCGAACGATGTTGTAAAAACCTTGGTTGAGATTCTCAACCGTGATCGTGAGGCAGAAGAGTTTTGTCTCTATGAAGAAAATCCTAATTACGATGAGCTGGTGAGCAAGATTTTTGCCGCTGATAAGACTGTTTGTTGGTGGTAAGCTGCTAATTGCTTTTTCGTTGAGAGATATTTTAAGCCCGTGATCGTTTTGGTCACGGGCTTTTTTTTGACCTTCAGAGACTGCTTTAATAAGTATATTTATAGTTATTTGTTATTATTAGTCGCGATGTTTTTGTTGAAAAGTCATTCAATGTCTTTGTTTTACTGGAAAAGTAATGTTGATAACTTGTTAGTAACTTGTGGAGAATTATGTTCATAGTTATTGCAAACAGAGGTTATCAACAAGTTATCAACAGGTTTTCAACAAGTTTTCAACAATTGATTATGAACAAAATGCTCCAACAACTTTTAGAGCAAGGGGTTGCTGAACAGATTTTTCCTGGAGCGGCTGGAGCAGTTGCTTGGGGAACTGGCTCGACCCGTCGCGCCAGTTTGGCTTGGGCTGGGCTTATGGACAATCGCGCTCAGTCCTTTGTCAGAGAAACCACGCTTTTTGATCTGGCCTCTCTGAGCAAAGCCCTATCAACAACCCTACTTTTCTACAGCCTTTTTGCAGAAGGTCGCCTGCAACCAGAAAACAGTTTAGGCGAATTGCTGCCAGATATTCCGCCAGATAAACAGCAGATCACCCTGCGTAACCTACTTTCTCACTCTTCCGGGCTGCTTGCCTATCAACCTTTTTATCAAAAGTTTACAGCCATACAAAAGCCTGAGAACAAGGCACAGCTTCTTCGTCTTATTCTGGACGAACCACTTGCCTACACGCCAGCGAGCTGTTGCCTTTATAGTGACCTCGGCTTTATTTTGCTCGGTCATGTACTTGAGGAACTGACGGGCAAAGATTTGGCTGCTCATTTTCAGGAGCGGATTACTGCTCCGTTGGGATTGGAAAACGAGCTATTCTATCGAGTCAGCTCGGAACAGCAGGAACACTGTGCTGCTACAGAAGATTGTCCTTGGCGGGGGCGTGTGATTCAAGGCGAGGTGCATGACGAGCATTGCTGGCTCATGCAAGGTGTTGCTGGCCATGCTGGTCTGTTCGGCACGATCAACGGGGTACTGGGGCTTTGTGGTAAAATTCTCGATAGCTGGAAGGGGGAAAATTCAGACAAGTCTTGGGCCACTTTTCTGCCTCAAGGTTTGCAACGGCAGCTACCTGAGCAAACGTGGTGCCTTGGTTTTGACACACCTTCGCTTGGCTCTTCCAGTAGCGGCCAACACTTCTCTGCCAAAAGTGTTGGCCATCTTGGTTTCACTGGCACTTCGTTTTGGATAGATCCAGAACAAGAGCTGATTGTCATCCTGCTCAGTAATCGGGTTCATCCTAGCCGGGAGAATAAAAAAATTCGCCAGTTTCGCCCTTGGTTGCATGATGCTGTTGTGGAGATGGCACGGACGATAACTTGAGCCACATATCGTGCAAGTCTGCTATAAACATTTCTCAACCATTTCCACGTCCAGCATAGCCGCCTCCTTCGCTCTTTCTCTTCCGTGGCTCTGGCTTTTGCCTTTGTATATCCAGACACCTTGGGCCAAGAGACGCTGTCAGCCGTTTGCAGAAGTCTGAGCAGGGCCTGATTTTCAGGTCAGGATGCGGCTCAATGTCTGCCTCTCCTCTGCCATCAAAGTGGAGTGTTAATTTGACCGGTACGGTACCGTGGAATTGGTAGAGCAAATCCTTCAGCTCAGTGAGACTCTGGCGGCTGGTGCGGGCAGCTTGAATCTTGATCACCGCTTTTTCTGAGAACTTCTCCATTGCCTCGTTGAGAGGCAGAATGCTGTCGGCAATAATTTTTGCACCTCGTTCACCTTGCTGGACTGTGCCTTGGACAATGAGTGGTTGAGCACTGCCAAGTAGAATGGAGCATTGAGCAAAAGTATCAGGAAAGACAATGACCTCGACGCTGGCTGTCATATCCTCAAATACGGTAAAGGCCATCAGGTCACCTTTTTTCGATTTATGCTCTTTGTAGCTCTGAACAAGACCGCCTACTCGGATAAGCTGGCCGTCGCGCCAGTTCTCCATTGCCTCAATATCTGAGTCGGCAATCATGCGGATATGATCAATCTCCCCATCCAGCGGATGGCCAGTAAGGAAGAAGCCGACGGTCTCCTTTTCGTATGCCAGCTTGGTGAGCGGCGGCCATTCTTCGATTTCTGGCAGCTTGATCTCTGGCCCTGTTGTGCTGCCACCGTTCTGCGGGCTAGAGGCAAGGGCAAAAAGGCTCATCTGGCCGCTCATCCGGTCTCGCTGTACGGTCTTAGCCTGCTCCAAGGTCTTGTCTAAGACATCCATGAGCTGCGCCCGCTTGGCCTTCATCGAATCAAAAGCACCAGCCTTGATCAGACTTTCCAAAACCTTACGATTGACCCGACTTGAATCAATCCGTCCGCAGAAATCAGCTAAGGAAGTGTACAAACCACTCTTACGTCGCTCCTCAATCACTGAATCCAAGGCTGCGCCGCCCACGCCCTTCACTGCGGCTAAACCGAAGCGGATCCGATCTTTGATAACCGTGAAGTCATGGTAGGATTCGTTGATGTCCGGCGGCAGGACTTCTATGTTGAGCTGCCTGCATTCGTTGATGTACTTCACCACTTTGTCGGTGTTGTCCACATCGCAGGAAAGCAAGGCCGCCAAGAACTGGGCCGGATAATGGGCCTTCAGGTAGGCGGTGTGATAGGCAACAAGGGCGTAGGCGGCGGAGTGCGAGTTATGGACGATAATACCGTCGGCAACAAAGTTGTGGTCTTCCTCCACCGTGAGGTCAAAGGTCTGCTGCTCCCCGCGAGGTTCAATCGCCACCACGCAATCCCAGAAGATGTCGGATTCGGCGAGCGCGGCAAGGCGGCTTGAGGCGAAGAAGTCTGCGAGGCGCGCCAAGGTTGCTCGGCGAAACCCGCGCTTCCCGGCAGAGCCATTGCCCATGAACGCCTTCATGCACACACCAGAGCGTTGTTCCAGCTCGCGCCAAGTGAGACCCGCGCGCCTGCGCTCCTCGTCCACCCAGACGCGCACCTCTGCTGGAATGGTGTCCTTTGAGGTTAGGCCGCGCCTGCTTCCTTCAATATGGCGGCAGAGCAACTCCTCCTGCTTCTCCCGTCCCAGCGCATGGGGAACGACACGGGTAAGGAAGGTCTCTGCCGAGCCTTCCCCGACCAGATGTACTGTGTATCCTGTACGCAGACCGCCGCGATAGCGAAATTGCTTCTCGTGAACACCGCTTGGGATGCCGAGCCGCAGGAGGAGTGTCTGCACATCGCGTGCGAGTATAGGGGACGAGGTGGCATAATAGGGGGTGAACTGATCCTTGTTGGCAATAAAACCGTCTCCTGCCCACAGCCTGCCGAGGAATAGCTCGATGTCCGCATCGCAGAGGAGAAAGACCTCTGGCGGGATAGCCTTCTCGGTGGCCTTCTTCCCTAAGATGCCGAGCTGTTCGGCCCAGTGCCCCGCGCCCGACCGGACAGGCGGCGCATCGCTCTCTGCGTTCCAAGGCCGTTCTCCTTTGCGGAAGCGCATGTCCCTGCCCGTGTTCACACAGACCTCGAAGCGTCCATCTTTGCGTTGGTAAATACGGACCTTGCTCTCAGGAAACTGCGCTGCGGCCTCGGCGAAGTCGCGCACGAGCACCTCTTCATTGCCAAAGAAATAGAGCGACGAGGGGGGGCAGACGTTCCCCTCAGCGAGCAGACCAGCAAGGACGATCAGCTCATGGCGCGGCCAGCACCTGCCGCCCGGCACCATCAGTCGCCGGGGCGTAGCAATCAGGTCTCCGGGTTTGAGGTCCTCCAGCAGCGTCCAGCCGTCAAGAGTGCGGAAGGGGTGGTTCCCTGTCGCTGTGATCCGGCGCCCCTGCCCTGTGCGCAGCTCAAAGACTGGCTTCAGCCCGTTCTCAACGATGTCGAGCACCCTGCGCGGACGCAGCTTGCAGTCCTCGCCGAGGGCATGAACTGTGAAGCTGCGCGGCTTCTGATACAGCTCTTCGACGGTGAGCCGTTCTCCTGTCTCCGCGTCAAGTATCTGCGTGGAACCCACGACGCACTTGTTGAAGCCATAACCAGCAAACTTAGCCATCAGATCAAAGACATAAGCAGCTCGTTCCTCCGGGATGCCGTTGACCTTGGCCCCGGCCATGAACTTGCCGCGCTCCGTCTCCATCACCTCCGGGATCTTCTTGCCCATAGCCCGACGGAGGATGTCCGCATCGCCAAGACTATAGGAGGCTAAGATGTTGGAGATCTTCATCACCTGTTCCTGATAGACGATGACCCCGTAGGTCTCCTTGAGCACTTCCTTGATCTGCGGCAGCGGGTACTCGGCAGGCATACGGCCATGCTTGGTCTCAACAAACTGATCGACCATGCCAGAATCGAGCGGGCCGGGCCGGTACAGAGCAACGAGGGCGATCAGGTCAGTGAACTGCTCTGGAGCCATCTTGATCAGCAGCTCGCGCATCCCGTCGCTTTCGAGCTGGAATACGCCAAGGCTGCTGCCTGCACAGAGCAGATCATAGGTCTTGGGATCGTCGGTTGGAATCTTGTTCAGCGCAACTTCGATACCAATGTCCTGCTTGATCAGTTTGAGGGCACGGTCAATTACGGTCAAAGTCTTGAGGCCGAGAAAATCGAACTTGATCAGTCCGGTCATCTCGGTGTACTTCATGTCATACTGGGTGATGATTTCCTTGTCTGGGCCAATACAGACCGGCAAATATTCCACCATCGGCTTTGGAGAAATGACCACCCCAGCCGCATGAGTTGACTTGTGCCGGGATAAACCTTCTAAGGTCTGCGCCACCTTAAGCAGTTTTTGAATCTCTTCCTGCTTCATTTCTTCTCGCAGGCGCGGCTCTTGGTTGATCGCCTTTTTCAGGGTGATCTTCAACTCCTCTGGCACCAGCTTGGCAATCCGGTCCACTTGCGGCAGAGGAATTTCCAGCACCCGCCCCACATCACGTAGCACCGCCCGCGCTTTCATCGAACCATAGGCAACAATCTGAGCCACATGCGCAGCACCGCCGTACTTCTGGCGCACGTAGTCAATCACCTCATCGCGCCGGTCTTTGCAGAAATCCACGTCAAAGTCGGGCATGGAGACCCGCTCAACATTGAGGAAACGCTCAAAGAGCAGGCCGTAGGGAATGGGGTCAATGTCGGTGATTGCCATGCAGTAGGCGGCGAGGCTGCCCGCGCCGCTGCCTCTTCCAGGTCCCACAGGGATGCCTTGGCTCTTGGCCCAGTTGATGAAGTCCGCGACGATGAGGAAGTAGCCCGCAAAGCCCATCTTCTGGATGACCTTGATCTCCATTTCCAGCCGCTCGCGGTACTGCTGCTCAAGCTCCGGGCTAACTTCTTGCAATTCGCGGAGCAAAGCCAGCCTGTTCGCCAGACCGTCTCGGCAGGCGTGTTCAAACAGGCTCTCTAACGACTCGCTCTCCGGCACAGGAAAAATGGGGAAGTGATGCTCGCCGAACTTCAGCTTCAGGTCACAGCGTTCGGCCACCTCCATAGTGTTATTCAGGGCTTCTGGGCACCAACTAAACTGCCGGGCCATAACCTCTGGCGGCTTGAAGTAGAGTTCGTCGGTGGAGAACTTGAAGCGGCCCGGATCGCTGATCACCTTGCTAGTCTGGATGCAGAGCAGCACCTCGTGGGCGTAGGCTTCGTCCTGATTAAGGTAGTGGCAGTCATTGGTCGCCACCAGCTTGATGCCGAGGTCGTTGCCCAATTCCTGCAAGCCGGTGTTGACCTTCCGCTGCTCAGGGATGCCGTTCTCCTGCACCTCGAAATAGAGGCGGTCGCCGAAGAGCTGGCGCAGCTCCAAGGCTTTCTGCCGGGCAGCATCCATGCCGCTGTGGTTAATCAGCCAAGGCACCTCGCCGTGCAGGCAGGCGGAAAGGGCAATCAAGCCTTCGTTGTGGTCAGCGAGCAGGCGGCGGCTGATGCGCGGCTTGTAGTAGAAGCCCTCGGTCTGGGCGATGGAGGCCAGCTTCATCAGGTTGCGGTAGCCAGTCTCGTCCATCGCCAGCAGGACGAGGTGGAAGTTGTGGCCCGCTGTCTTGTCGTGGATAAGGTGGTCGGTCTCGGCGATATACAGCTCGCAGCCGATAATCGGCCTGATTCCGGCTTTCTTGGCCTTGGTGTAGAACTCCAGCGCGCCGTACATGGCCCCGTGGTCAGTGACAGCCACGGCGTTCATGCCGTACTCTTTCGTCTTGTCAATCAGGTCGCCGATGCGGATGGCACCGTCGAGCATGGAATACTGCGTGTGGACGTGCAGGTGGGTGAAAGGGGGCATTAGATGGAATCAAGAAGGGGTTAAAATTTCAAAATCAAACAGTCCCTCGCCCGCATGAAGTACAGCAGGATACAGAAATTAGTTATCCATACGGCTTTACAACTTAAGGATAAGGATTTAATCAGCTGTACCGCTGATTAAATTCGCTAATTTCTTTTCTTGTTGGGAATTTTCCTCTAACTCCTTGCCATTACTTTCTTTAGGAGCAATTATTACAGCAACTCCAGCCCCCTCTGTAATCCATTGATTGCAACTTATGGAAAAAATTCCATGATCTTGCTCTTCAATATAGTAGTTTGCATCAAAAACAAAAACTAAGCTCTTCTTCACGGACAATCCGTCCATGCAGTGTAGTGTATACTTAAAGCCATCTGTTGGCTGTAATGCTTGAAATTCATGAAGTATCCAATGATCGAATCCATATTCAGTGGCTATTAATTCGATGTCGATATGTTGAAATTTGCCATTATATTCGGAAAGGTCGTAACTATATTTCTTCAAAATATTTTTTCCGTGTTTTTGCTCTTTCATTTCAGGAGATTCAATTACTTTTTTATCTCCTTCAGGAGTACTGATAGTTATTCTGTCGCATCGCGATAGCACATCTTCTTTGTAAAAAGCCAAATCAAGACTTCCGAAACCAGCTGAACTTGGGAAAAGGCGATAGGAATATATAGCGTGGATAGCAACTTTATTAGCAGTTAAATCTTTAAAAACCGTACCGTTAACTTGGTAATTTCCGCGTACATTTCGTGCCGATATGTCTAAGGTTCGATTAACATAGAGGTCATAATAGTCGTCAATGTCTGCATATCTATTAGTCTCTGCATCCGATGGGTGAAGAAGTGCGTGAAGTGCGAGTTTTTTGCTTTCTGGGGCGATGTTTCCAAGGAACTTTCTATTAACGATTATTTCTTGCAAAAGTTCTCTAATCTTGTCCATAAATTCAGAGGTGCTTGCTGCAAAACTAAAGACTGCGGCCACCATTATGGAGACTCCAATCGTCTTCAATAATTCAACAAGAACAGTGATAAACTGACTATCCTTAGAATTTTTTTGAGAAATGATGACAGCAACAAGGATTAGGCAAACACCTAACCAAATATAATTCAAGAAGAAACTCTTAACCCAGTTTACTGTTTCCTTAACCATGTCGTATTCTTTGCTCCCGTTAGGATCGACGCGCAAGTGTCTGAGATCATAATATCAACTACCTGCCGAATAACATAAATAATGTTTTTGCCACGCTTCTGACAAAATATTTATATAGCTGTAGCAACACAAACTGATTATACGATAACAGCTTGTTAATACGAACAATTTTTTATATCAATTTATACTGCTTTAGCTATAGCAGCCCGCATGAGAAATACACTAACTTTAACATCCTTCGGCCACCCAGCATCTAACCACCGCCATTAGCCTATGTCAAGATTGTGCTTCGGCCAAGCAGAAAGCCAGCAAGGTGTACACAGGGAAAAGACGGTGGAGATAATCTACAAAGGGGTGATGATCAGGGTTCCCTCATTTGATATTTCATAGAGATGAATATCAAAGCCTCAAAAGGGTCGAATATACCTGTCTAGGTGTCAAGCCCCGTATGATAATATACCAAAAAGGAGCTGGCCGTTGTTTCGAGCTTGGGAACGGATCAGCAAGATATTGTCAGAACACGAACAGCCCGGTTTGTCATCATGAACATCACACTACATAAAAGAGCGCCTCCTGCAATCCGTCGAGAAATTCAGCAATCTGAACTTTCTGAACGGAAACTGGCAGTGAAATATGGCGAGACACGGTCCGCAAGTGGAAACGGCGCGATACGGTTGAGGATTATTCGCACACTCCACATAATTTGAACACGAGTCTCACGCCTTCCCAAGAGGCGGTCGTCATTGAGCTGCGGACGGCTCTGCTGCTTCCCATAGACGATCTCCTTGTTGTTACGCAGAAATTCTTGTGTCCATCCATGTCCCGCTCCGCTCTTGACCGTTGCTTGAGGCGGCACGGAATTTC
>JAPEVH010000009.1 GCA_026645415.1 Candidatus Electronema sp. | reverse complement strand
GGTGGTCTCCCTCTTGAGAGTTGCTGGATAATTGTTTATCCTTCTGTGTGTGTCAACTGGTTTAAAGAAGGAGGAAAAGATGGCTGAACTTGCGCAAGCCGGTGATTTTTGTCCGAACCCTGCCTGTTCCGATTATGAGAGGCTTGGCGGTAAAATTATCAGACATGGCCGCACCCGTGCAGGCGTTCAGCGCTTTAAATGCCTGAGTTGCGGAAGAACTTTCACTGCGACGCTGGGGACGATATTTTACCGTCGCCTGACGGCGGAAGCGGAAATTCTTGAGTGTCTCGCCCTGCTTGCGGAAGGATCACGGATCAGCAGCGCGAGCTGCTGCACAGCTTCAGCGGCTCCATCTGCGCCATGACCCGCACCGAGAGCTTGGAGATTGGGGAATCAGGCGCGGTGCCGGATGATGCGGCGCACAGCTTGGTCAGCGGCGTGGAGGTCGTTGTGCCGCTCAAGGAGCTGATTGATGTGGACGCGGAATTAGACAAGCTGGCCCGTGAGCGCAAGAAGATCGAGCAGGAATTGCAGCGGGTCAGCGGTAAGCTCGGCAATGAGAAGTTCCTCAGCAATGCCCCAGCGGATGTGGTGGAGAAGGAGCAGGCCAAGCTGGAGGAGCTGAGTGCGCGGCTGGCGAAGAATGAGGAGTCGAGGGAGAGGCTGGGGAAGCTGCGGTAGAGAGAGAAAAGGGGGCAGGCAAATGCGCCTGCCCTCTGCAAAGTCAGGCGCGAATCTCCACAACCCTGCTGTAGGAATGCGGCGGCGGGATGCTTGCCTCTTCACCTTCAAGGTGAAACTCGGTTGGGCTGCTGGGTTAAGTTGTGAGTTACAGGGCATCCACGGAAATTGAATCTATCTCAAACTTGCTTTGACTCGCAAAGCGTATGTTGCTTATCTTCACATCAGGAAATCTCCCGACAAGTATCTTCGTGTTGTTCAGATAAACAGAATAAACAGACCCTTCCTTGGTCAGGGAAAGAACAAAGGTTTTATCCGGCTCGACAACTTCCTGCTCCTGCCAATCCGGCCACTTGTCTTTCATTCCAGCAATCATAACTCCGTCGCCGATCCATATCTGATAATCACCGAAATGGATAACGATTGATTTTTCTGCTCTCAGATTACTATAACGATAAGAACTTTTGGAATCGTTGCTTCTATTACGATCTTCTTTATATTCATTATGAAAATAATGCTTCATAATTATTGATGCCCTGAAGTTTCCTGACAGGTCAATTTTATTGGTGGTGATATCGTAAGAACCATTCACCAAATTTCGCAGCACTTTTTTACGGTTTACCTCTCTGACCCCTAACGTGTCCCCGCCTATCCAGCCCGGAGGAAGTTCACCATCGCCATAGGAAGAAAAGTCTTCATAAAAAATCTTGTCTCCCGCAACGGCAAAACAAAGATTGGCAAGAAACATTACAGCCACCATAAAAAAAATAAACGGTTTCATACAGCACCTCCTAATTTAATTATGTATAATTATATCATCTAAGTAAATACTTCCCTGCCCCCATGCCCTGAGCAGCAGTTGGTATTTTCTGTCACCGGCGTATCCGCCAAGCGGAATCTTTTCATCCTTCCACTCTTTGTTACAATTTCCCGGATAGAATTTTATGATCTTCTCGTTGGAAGCAGACTCACCGTTTTTCAGCACGATTTCAAGGTTTATCCCATAGTCCTTTTTCACACTGAAAGACAGTTTCGCATCTTTGTTTAGAACAAAGGAATCCATTGTTTCAATATGAACAG
This sequence comes from Candidatus Electronema sp., assembly GCA_026645415.1. Lineage (GTDB taxonomy): Bacteria > Desulfobacterota > Desulfobulbia > Desulfobulbales > Desulfobulbaceae > Electronema. The sequence goes on along the minus strand of JAPEVH010000009.1, from coordinate 5,908 downwards.
TGTCGCTGTTGTCTTTTTTATCTGTATCTTCGTATCCGAGCGACAGGCTGCTCTTTCCTGAACGATGTTCCTTGGAAGAAATATGCCAGACCATGAATCTATTGTAACCGGTATAATCCCTTACTGTCCAATGAGTTAAGCCATTTTCAAAATTATCCTGAAAGACCAGCGAAGCATCCGGCCTAATATCTGAAACGAATTCTTTCTCATTAGGCACTGATTCAGTTTTAACCATATCTTGAACAGTCTGGCCGGTTGCCATATTTTCAGGAATATCTTGGAAAGATTTTAGAGAACTGGGTGGGAGCGCAATGGCAGATTGTTCCGCAACAGGAGATGACGGAGGTTTTTTCGGGGTGAACAGCAGCGGGATCAGCGGGCCGACAATTGCGGCAAGAACTACACCTATTGCAGCAATGATTGCAGCGAGAATATTGGAATTTTCATACCATTTGTCAGCCATTTTTTCTCTTGGCAATATTGCGAGTGTACTCATAGGATAGTTCAAACATCAGCTTCGACCATATATTTACATAGAACTAAACGAGTTGACAAGTTTTTATATTGGCGCAGAGATCGCTACCGGCCTTGTCCCCAGAGCCATTTCCGGTTATGACGAGCAGACTATCCGCAAGCTGGGCAACGAGAAGTTCCTTGCTAATGCCTCGCCTGACGTGGTTGAGAAGGAGCGGGCCAAGCTGGAGGAGCTGAAGAACCGTTTGGCGTAAAACGAGGAGTCGAGGGAGAGGAGGGGGAAGCTGAAGCAGAGGCGGAGCAGCTTCCGCCTCTTTGCTGACAGCAGGTTGCTGAAGAACTTTTTACAGCCGCAGCACCACATGCTCAACATCTACATCCTCGCTGTTACTACTGATGTTGAAACCGAGCTTGGTTGCCAAAGTGAGCATGTCGTTGTTAGCAGCCAGTACATCGCCTTCCATGAGCTGTAAACCATGACCGCGTGCCGCCGTAAGAAGCATCTGCATCAGCAGATGGGCAATGCCCTGCCGCTGCCATTGGTCTGCAACCACAATCGCAAATTCACAGGTCCGGCCATCTGGGTTAATACTGTAGCGGGCCACGCCAATTTGCTTTTCCGCATCCTCCATTTGCACAACCGCAATCAGAGCCATTTCCCGGCTATAGTCAATCTGGGTGAAACGGGCCAGCATCTGCGGGCTGAGTTCATCAATCGCCTGCATAAAGCGGAAATACTTGCTCTGCTCTGAGAGATTGCGGACAAATGCCTGCTCCATTTCCGCATCTTCTGGCCTGATTGGTCGAATAACCATGTCCATGCCATTGGGTAGCTGCCGCTGGCTCACCAGATGCGCTGGGTAGGGATAGATCGCCATGTGGTTGTAGCGGTCAGCAGTCATTGCATGATAATCAACCACAATACGCGCATCCACAGCCATTGCCCCGTGTTCATCAACAATCAGCGGGTTGATGTCCAGCTCCTTCACCAAGGGCAGCTCGCAGGCGATTTCCGAAACGCGCAGCAGTATTTGCTCCAAGGACTCCATATTGACTTTGGGCATGTGCCGGAAGGCACCAAGCAGTTTGGAGACCTTGGTTCGACTGATGAGATCTTGGACTAAGCGACGGTTAAGCGGCGGCAGCGTCACGGCCCGGTCGCCCATTACTTCTACAGTAGTACCGCCTGCCCCAAAGGTGATTACTGGCCCGAAGACGGGATCTGTCACCAAGCCAACCAGCAGTTCTCGGCCATTAGGCCGCTGGAGCATTGGCTCAATGGTTACACCGTCAATCTGGGCCTCTGGCCGGTTCTTACGCACTTCGGCCAGCATTTCGTTGTAAGCACTGCGGGCAGCCTGCGCATTGCTGATCCCAAGCCGTACTCCGCCTGCATCTGATTTATGGGTGATGTCCGGCGAGTTGATCTTCAAGGCCACGGGAAAGCCAATGCTCTCTGCCTGCACCAGAGCTTCATTAGGCGAGCGAACAATACTGGCTTGCGCAGTGGGGATACGGAAGGCATGAAGCACGGCCTTAGATTCGGATTCACTCAATACCTTGCGGCCCTCAGCCAGCACACTCTCAATAATCAGGCGCGCTCCTTCCACATCTGGTGCCCTGTCTCGCGAGATTGGCCCTGGCGTTTCCAAGAGTAGCTTCTGGTTGCGGCCGTGATTGACGAGATAGGAGAAGGCATCAACTGCTGTTTCTGGGGTGTTGAAGGTCGGGATATTGGCATCACGGAGGATGTTGCGGCCTTCTGCTACCTGAATTTCGCCCATCCAGCAAGTTATAAGCGGCTTTTTGTTCTTGTTCAAGGCAACGAGCGACTGGGCCACGCCTGCTGGATCGGTCATGGCTTGCGGGGTTAGTATAACAAGCAGCCCATCCACGCCGGGATCATCCATGCAGATGGCCACAGCTTCGGCATAGCGTTCCGGGGTCGCATCACCGATGATGTCCACTGGATTACTATGCGACCAAGTTACAGGCAGCACCTCGTTCAGTTTCTGCATCGTCTCCTTGGATAGATCGGCCAAGGGTAAGCCAAGGTCAGCCAGCCGGTCTGTAGCCATCACCCCAGGGCCACCGCCATTGGTGACAATCACCATCCGGTCACCGTCTGCTTTAATCGGGAAGGTGAGGGTGGCAGCGGCTGAGAAGAGATTAGCTATCCTCATGCCACGAACTACACCTGCCCGGCGCAGCGCACTTTCAAAGACATCATCTGCCCCAACCAGCGCGCCTGTGTGCGACATGGCCGCTTTGGAACCGCTGGCGTGCCGCCCTACTTTCAGGGCAATAACTGGCTTGAAGCGGGCGGCAGCGCGCAGGCCGCTCATGAAAGAGAGCGCGTTGTGGATGCCTTCAATGTAAAGGAGAATGCTCTTAGTTTTCGGGTCGTTGACCAGATAGTCAAGCACATCACCAAAGTCAATGTCTGCGGAAATACCGGTAGAAACTACCGTGGAAAAGCCGATCTTGTTGGCAGCCGCCCAATCAAGAATTGCTGTACAGAGCGCACCTGATTGCGAGACAAGAGCAATATTGCCCGGAGTAGCCCCACCTTTGTTAAAGGTGCAGTTAAGGCCAGTTGTAGGCCGCATAATGCCAAGGCAGTTTGGCCCGACAAAGCGCAGGCCGTGGCGACGGGCGGTTTCTAAAACCGCCTGTTCCAGCTTCAGGCCCTGCGGCCCAATCTCCCGAAAACCTGCTGAGATAATGACTGCCGAACGGATACCATAGCTGCCGCAGGCTTCGATGATGCCCGGCACTGTCGCTGCTGGTGTGGTGATCACGGCCAAATCTATGGGTTGGCCAATGCTTTTCAGGTCAGGATAGGCTCTATGCCCCTGCACCTCCTCTCGCTTCGGATTGATTGGATAGACTTCGCCCTTGAAGCCGCCTTCAATCATGTTCTTAAAGACCAGATTACCCACCGCTCCTTCGCGGTCGCTGGCACCAAAGACCGCAACTGAGCGCGGTTCAAACAGTTTATCAAGATAATGTTTGCCCATGTTTCAGCTCTCCTGCGTGGTTGGGTGGGATTAACCAAATGTACGGGTTATGTATCCAGTTTGTACCAAATTGATTATAACGAATAGTACGAGTTTTCCAATCTCTTCTGTTCCTTCTTCGCTTTCCGACTAGAACAAGCGCATGACTTTTGCTCGAAATTCAGTGAATTATTGTCTTCACGGTATCAAAGGAGCGATGACATGGTTGTCTAATAAAACGTACCGACAATGTTAGCTTTCCTGCTTATTCAGATTCATCTTGACAACCTTATGCCACTGCTCTACAACTGAATTATTGCGTTATTTCATGCTGAGTTGACTGTAAAATAGCATAGAGAACTCCTTACAAAAACAAATTGCTCCCTTGATCAACATGGAAAAAATGCCAGCTTACGACACAAAAAAAGTCATCTCTTGGGCCTTGTATGACTGGGGAAATTCCGCGTTCGCCACCACAGTGATGGCTGGTTTTTTCCCTGTCTTTTTTAAACAATACTGGAGTGCAGGCAGTTCAGCAGTGGAAAGTACCTTCCGGCTTGGAGCGGCCAACTCCATTGCCAGCTTGGTCATTGTTATTGCCGCACCAATACTTGGCGCAATTGCTGATCGAGGCAGCGCCAAGAAACGCTTTCTCCTCTTCTTTGCCTTTCTTGGTATCCTGATGACCGGTGGTCTTTACTTTGTCAGCCAAGGCAACTGGCTGCTGGCTGCTGGCCTTTATGTCTTTGGTACTATTGGCTTCTCTGGCGGTAATGTTTTCTATGATTCGCTCTTGGTCTCAGTTGCTGGGCCGAAGAAAGTAGATTTTGTTTCTGCACTTGGTTTTTCTCTCGGCTATTTGGGCGGTGGTCTTCTCTTTGCTTTCAACATCTTGATGACACAGAAGCCCCACCTCTTTGGCCTTGCTAATGCTGCCGAGGCAGTGCGCTGGTCTTATATCACTGTGGCTCTCTGGTGGGCAGTCTTTTCCTTGCCAATTATGCTTTATGTTGATGAGGTAAACGAAAAGCAAGAACGGCTAACACTCAAAGCTGTTACTGAAGGCTTCCAGCAGCTTGCCCACACTTTTGCTGAAATAAGCAGGTTAAAGACAGTAGTTCTCTTCCTGCTCGGCTATTGGCTCTACATTGATGCCTTAGACACCATTGTCCGTATGGCAGTTGATTACGGTTTAGCAATTGGCTTTAAACCGGCAGGCTTGATGATTGCCTTGCTGATTACCCAGTTTGTCGGCTTTCCAGCAGCCATTGCTTTTGGTAAGCTCGGTGAAAAACTAGGACCTAAGACGGGTATCTTGATCGGCATCGGCATTTATATTCTGATCACGATCTGGGCCTATTTTATGCGCGAACAGAGAGAGTTTTATATTCTTGCTGTTGGAATCGGCCTCATCCAAGGCGGCGTTCAGTCTCTGAGCCGTTCCCTTTATGCCCGCATCATTCCCCATAATAAATCTGCCGAGTTCTTTGGCTTCTACAATATGCTTGGCAAGTTTGCTGCGGTCATCGGGCCGCTGTTAATGGGCTGGGTCGGGGTTATCTCAGGAGATTCACGCCTCGGCATTCTGTCTCTTGTCATTCTTTTTCTGGCAGGTGGCGCACTGCTTTTGCAGGTAAATGTAGAAGAGGGAATGCGCATGGCTAGGGAGCTGGAAAAAAGCTGATCATACTACACACGAGTTTAAACGAGTCAAAGGCTTATGAACACCATAAACAAACTGCCAATCATAACAACCTTATTCTGGACTATTTTTCTCTTTGGCTATTGGTTGCTGCCAGAAATATTTAGGAAGGAGCTTGTACTGTTACCAACAACACTTGTTCTCTCGATATTGCTGCCAGTGAGTTTTTGGCAACTTGCAACAAATGGAAAAAGAGTATTCGCCTTATTCATTGTTGGCATATTTCTCTTTAACGGTTCATTTTTGTCCGTTATTGTACAAGAAAACTATGCTGCCCAACAGGGAGTAGCCAGAGAGATCATGAGAGGAATGCAGCCAACCTTTGCGGAATATGTGGAAACAGGTGCAAGCAGCAGTAAACGAAAACTGGCAGCCCAGCTTTTCTATCGCTTGCATGGTATCGTCTTACCATACAAAAACGATACTGCTTCCTACACGCTGTATGTACCAGAGCAAGGAGACAAGGACAAATATCGGGAAAATTCTCGCACTACGAATACGCTCAAACTCAAGGAGATGGAGCTTGCTGCTTCCTTACAAACGACGGTGCTTCTCTTGCTCATCCATGTTGCGCTCTTCACAGGTCTGCTTATCTTTTTGCTTCTCTAACCCAAGTTGCGACCTATAAAAACATCTGAATTTTCCCCTGTATGTGTTATGTTTTTGTTGCCTGAAAAACACACAACCGCATACAGGAGGAAACAATGAATCTCGAAATTACAGCAATTTACTG
>JAPEVH010000076.1 GCA_026645415.1 Candidatus Electronema sp. | reverse complement strand
CATCTATATTTTTCTTGGAGCCTAACGTCTGCTCAACGTCCCGCGCCTCATAGCGCAGATCAAGCACCACCTTGTCGTTGACCGCCTCATCAAATTTATAGGTGTGGATGTACGGGCCAAAGACTTCAAGACTGCTCTGTTTGTCCTTTTTCAGCAGCGGGGTGCCGGTGAAGCCGATAAACAGCGCATTGGGCAAAATGGCTTTCATGCCTTGATGCAGCTTGCCGCTTTGGGTGCGGTGGCATTCATCGACAAAGATATGCACGTCCCCTTTCGGGCTGAAATCAGAAGGCAGGCCGCCTTTCAAATCGGCAAGGTAGCTGTCCACCTCCTTTGCGCTGGCTTCCTCTTTGCCGCTGAATTTATGCACCAGCGAGCAGAGCAGCCGCTTCTCTTGGGTGTTGAGCTGTGCAACTAAATCTTTGCCGCTCTTGGTTCGGTAAATATCCTCCTCAACCCCCTTATAAACCTTTTCAATCTGCTCATCCAATTCGCTGCGGTCGGTGATAATCAGCACTCTGGCCGCCGGGTGGTTTTCCAAAATCCACTTGGTCAGCCAGACCATTGTCAAGGATTTGCCGCTGCCTTGAGTGTGCCAGATAATGCCGCCCAGCCGTTGGCGAATCTGCTCTTGCGCCGCCTTGACCCCGAAATACTGATTGGGCCGGGGCAGTTTCTTTATTCCCCGGTCATAGACAATGAAATCATGGATCAGCTCAAGGAAACGATCCTTGTTGAGCAGTTCGATGATGTTTTTATCCAACGGGCTGGACGCGCTGGCAGCCAGTTCCCGGACAGCTTGGGTGAGCCGCAGCAGATGCCGGTCATTCGGGTTCAGCTCTTCGCTGACCTCTTTCCAGCGCAGAAAATATTTTTCCTCAGTTTTAATAGTTCCATACATCAAGCCTTCGCTGTCATTGCCCGCCAGAACAAACTGCACAGTGGCATAGAATGGCTTGATAAACTCCGCTGTCTGGTTGTCGAGATTTTGGCGGATGCCCTCAGCAGCAGCAACAGTGCTGCGCTTGATTTCCAGCACGGCCAAAGCAATGCCGTTGACGTACAAGACAAGATCAGGCCGTTTATCGTGAACGCCTTTGATGCTGACCTCTTCGGCAAGGGCAAAATCGTTGTTCTGGGGATTTTTCCAGTCAATCAGATGGACAGTCTCTTTGTGCTGGCCGATTTCAGGCTGCACATTCACGCCGTAGCGCAGCAAACTGTAAACTTCTTTGTTGGCTTCATAGAGGCTTGGGACGCTGGCCGTTTGATTCAGCTTGTGCAGGGCTTTGGTGATGAGATTATCGCTGTAGTTCTTTCGCAGAAAGGCGGTGAGCAGGGCGGCTTCAATGTTGCTGTTGTTTTCCCGGTCGTGCCAGTTGCCGAGGTAACGGTATTGCAGTTTGTCCTGAAAGAGCTTGATGACTCTGTTCTGCGTTATCCGCTCCGATTGCCCGATGCTGTTCATACAAGCCTCTTTTTGCCGGTTAAGAGTTCCTGCATCATGCCGGTTTTGAGCTGCCGGTATTTGGCGAGCTGCGTTTCAAGTTGTTCGATTTCAGAATCCATGTCGGAGAGAATGGCGACGATTCTCTCCTGTTCTTCAAGTTCAGGAAAATACTTTTCGATATTCTCAATTGTTTTTGCATTCAAGCTCGGTACGCCGGACGCTTCATTATAAGCGTACCAGTCAATCAGCTTAAAAAGATAAAATATAAATTTTGCATTATATCCATTTAGTATTTCACTATAAAATAATGTATCCACAGCCCAGAATGGCGTATCCATATATTGAGGTTCATCAATTGTTCCCTTTCTACCTATTAGCACAGAAGGCTTCTTGTATAAAAAATTGGCTGCTCTTCCAATTATGCCGCCTGATGCCAAAATTGGATAAATACCTTGAAGAGAACAGACATCTTTTTGACTTTTTCCATGTTTTATTTTAAGTATTTCTCCGAGTATTCTTTTCACCCAACCCTCTTTCGGCCTCAGCAACTCCTGCATAGCTCCCTGTTTGATGCGGCATTTCTTCGCCAGCAGCTTTTCCACGCCCTCAATCAAGGCATCCATGTCACTCAGGGCGGCAGCAATGGCGGTTTGTTCTTTAATATTCTTCGGTTTAGCAATACGAATTGAGCGAACTTGACTAAAGTTTAAGCCTTGTCTGTTACCGCCAGCCTGAAAAATGTCTATTTGCATTTGCCCATTGGCAGAAAGCAAAAAATAATTTAGAAATCGTGACGAAAGTTTTGAATTATCAGTTCTTATTATGCAAACATGCTGATTTACATTGCCAAATACCACCCGCGAATCAGCTATTGCACTGCGTCCAATAGAAGCACCGGTTATATTAAGAAAAACATCGTTAAGTTGTATCTCCGTACTTGAAAAAGTGGCATGTGTTGCATCATCTATAAAAGCAACATCGTCCAACAATAAAGAACCCCAGCCAACATTTTGACTGCGCATGAATGGTCTTCCGTCTTCTTTGTAAACTCGCTGTCCACCTGTTGGCGTAATCCCGCTGCCAACTTTTTCTGTGAGTTCTCCAAGGGCAACGACTTCCCAATCCTTCGGAATCACCCCGACCTCTGTCTGCTTAAATCCTTCCGGCACGTTCATTTCTGTTTTCCTGTATCAGCGGTGGTTTCGACTTCGCTCAACCACCTTGCGCGAGTTTACTCAACCATCTTATAGTATTGCTTAATCAGTATCTTGCGATGTAGATGCCTGAGCGGAGTCGAAGGCAGCACAATGCGTTGCATTCTTGCATTCCGCCAACTTCTTCAGCTCTTCAAACCTGCCTTGCATCAATGCCTCTTTCTTCTTTCTGCTCCAACCCTGAACCTGCTTTTCCCGATAAAAAGCCTCATCAATCCGGGAAAACTCTTCGTAATACAGCAGTTTCACGGGTAAACGCCGGGCTGTATGGCGTGCTCCTTCACCCGCCTGATGCTGGGCAAGTCTCAGCTCAAGATTTTTTGTGCTGCCTGTATAGTAGCTTCCATCCGCGCATTCGAGAATGTACATATAACCGCCTGCCATTTGTATCCCACCTTCTGCAACGGTGGTTTCGACTTCGCTCAACCACCTTGTCTAACTTCTCCAAACAACCTTGCTGCCGCCGGTGCCTGAGCGAAGTCGAAGGCACTACTGCCACCTGTACCCCATCCTCTCCAAATGCCCTTGCACCTTGGCAGCCAAATCCGCCACATTGTCCACCAGCTCAGGCAGCGGCATTGCATAGCGTTCCGCCAGCTCTTTGATGCGCTCGGTCAAACGGTGACTGATAGCTTCCAGCTCGGTCTTGATCCGGCCTTCCACCGCAGCCAGCCATTTCTTTTCCACGGTTAAAGTCTTGATTTCCTCAATGCTCAGTTTCGGATATTGGGCAATGACCTTGTTTTCCAAGTCCGCAGATGCCTCTTTAATCCCCGCCTTGGCGTGTGCCTCTTCTGCCAGCAGTTTTTTATAGCGGGCAAGCACGTCCCATTCTTCGGCATTCTCCGCAGTTTTGCGGCGCAGCTCCTTGATTCGGGCGGACAAACTCGCTGCCGTGATTTTTTGGCCGCCGTCCAGCAGCTCCGCCAGCAGGCCGTCTTCTCCGCCATGCTCTTCCCGCAAGGATTCCATTTCCGCAGCCGCGCTGTCCTGTCTGTTTTGCAAGTCATCCAAGGCGGCCTGTTCAGCGGCAAAGTATTCCTGAATGATCAATTCCGGCGGCAGCAATCGCCCTTCCAAGCCTGCAAGACCGGGAATGGCCTTGTCTTCCTCCTTGTCCTTCTTTTTAATTTTCTTGGTCAGCCGCGCCAGCACCTTGCCCGCTTCCCAGCCGTCGGCGGCAATTTCGTATAAATCATCCTGCATGGTTTCGGCCCAATAATCCATCAGGTGCTGATACACGGCGTAACTGTCCACCAGCTCTTTGCCCTGATAGGTTTGCAGCATATCTTCGGCCAGCTCCTTGATAACCGCCTTCGGCAGGCAGCCCTTGTCCAAATCCTTCAGCCGGGTGGCATTTTTGCTTTTCCATGCGTCAAACACTGCGTCCAGCTTTGCTGTATAGGCCGTGAATTCAGGATGCTCAAAAATAACGGTCTTGATTTGCTCCCGGCTGATCTTCAATTCCCAATAACCGGGCCGGGCTGCCGCCTTGAACAGATCGTTTTGCAAGGCAGGATACACAGCCCAGTAGCTGCGCAACGCCTCAATGTCTTTGTCCGGCAATCCGCCTTGCAGATGCGCTTCAATATCCTGAATGTCTTCTGCTTCCTGTGAATCAATATAGCGGGGAATATTCAGGTTATAGTCGTTTCTTGCATCAGCGATTTCAGCCGTGGACACCATGCGGCTGTAGCCGGGAATTTCCACCCGGTTATTGAACACGTCAACAATTTTATGAATATCCCGCGCCCGCAGCCGGTTCTTGTTGCCGTCCTTCATAAAGCCTTTGGACGCATCAATCATGAAGATGCCTTTGCGCTGGCCTGCGTTCTCTTTATCTAAAACCACAATGCAGGCAGCTATGCCGGTGCCGAAAAACAAGTTTGCAGGCAGGCCGATCATGCCCTTGATATAGCCATGCTGAATGATCTTTCTGCGGATGTCAGCTTCCGCATTGCCCCGGAAGAGCACGCCCAGCGGCAGGATGATGGCGGCCTTGCCTGTGGATTTGAGCGATTTCAGCAGGTGAAGCAGAAAGGCATAATCACCGTTCTTTTCAGGCGGAACAGCATAACCTGCAAAACGGTTGAACGAGTCATTTTTAAGATCAACGCCGTTTGTCCATGCCTTGTCACTGAAAGGAGGATTGGCAACCGCATAATCAAAACGTTTCAAGCCGCCATCTTTATCTAAAAATTCAGGCGCGGCAAGCGTGTTGCCCTGTCTGATGTCCGCAGTAGGCTTGCCATGCAGCCACATGTTCATGATTGCCAAGGCGCGGGTGGCAATGTCCTTTTCTTGTCCGTAAATGCTGATGCCGTGCGGGGCCTCATCTGCCGCCTTGATCAGCAGTGAGCTGGAACCGCAGGTCGGGTCATAGATGGTTTCCTCCTGACTCTTGGAATGCTCAATGCCGATGATTTGGGCTATCACCCGCGAAACTTCGGCAGGGGTATAAAACTGGCCTTTGCTCTTGCCGCTTTGCGTGGCAAAATGACTGATCAAATATTCATAGGCATCGCCCAGCAGGTCATCATGTTCTGCCCGGTTTTCGCTGAAGTCCAGAGCAGGATTTTCAAAAATAGCGAGCAAATTGGTGAGACGGTCAACCTTTTCTTTGCCCTTGCCCAGTTTTTCATCTTCATTGAAATCGGCAAATGTAATATCAAGTTCATTTGCTTTGAATAAATTTGCAATAATGATATTGATCTTGTTACCTATCTCCGGGTTGCCTTTCAGCTTGATCATATCCTGAAAACTGCTGCCTTCAGGTATTTCAACGGCCCTGTCTTTCTTATCAGAGACATATTTCATGAAGAGCAGCACCAGCACATAATCCTTGTACTGGCTGGCATCCATGCCGCCCCGTAGTTCGTCGCAGCTCTGCCAAATTGAGCTGTATAATGCTGATTTCTTGATTGCCATAAATTTTCAGATTCCCGAAAAATATTTCGATTTCAATCTGTTGCTGTATAAAAAGCAGTTCGTGCGTATCTAACCAACCGCTTGTCTTTGACCGCAGCCGCCTGAACGCATTTGCACTGCACGGCTCGGCAGTCAGGGCCGCCAAATCAATGCCCGTATCCACGCCGCCCAAATCCGCCCGGTCGTTCCACAGCCAGACCTGCTGAAAATGAAACTGCGGAGCGGTGCGCAGATACGCCTGCATCAGGCGTTCAAAGCTGCTGCCCTTGTCGAGTATCTGCTGAAAGGACATGGCTTGCGGCTTCAGGATGAATGAGGCTTTATACCTTGGAACGGCGCGGCGAGGAAGAGAAAAGGCGGCTCCCCACTCCTGCCGCTGGCAAAATCTTGGCTGCGGACTGTTCAGGGCGGCTGGAGCTTTGCCAAGATATTGCGTTTGCGAAAGCTGCACCCCTGCACCTTTGCCTGCACCCTTGAGTCTGTGCGCTTCCACGCCACGAAAACCCGACAATCTGGAGGCGATTTACGCAGTCCGCTGGTTCGAGTTCGGGCTGCGTACTTCACCGCGAACCTCACCGCGAACCAAATTTTCATTTGCAATTTTTATAAACCTTTCAGTGGATTGACAGCATCCGCGCTTAACAGCCGCTGGATGATTCAGGCATTTTTTTCGCACCCGAACTTAACCTCGTACTTAGCTTCGTACCAAATTTTTCAGCGTGACTGACCGGCTCGGCTTTGCGTTTGCGAAACCCGCAGGGGTGCAGGTTTGCCTGTAGGTTTGCCTTTGCCTTCCGGGTCGTCAATCAGCTTGGCCTGCGCTTTGAGCCGCACAGAGCTGGCGAGGGAAACGGCAAACTTGACAACTACATCCGCCGCCGCAAAATGCCCTCAAAAACAATTTT
>JAPEVH010000020.1 GCA_026645415.1 Candidatus Electronema sp. | reverse complement strand
GCATTCCGTCCCCGGCCTTGAGCAGCACGCCTGCCGGGCTGCGGCAGAAATCCTTGCGGTCTGCACGCCAAGCGAAGAGGATGCGGTTTCCCTTCTCATCCTCCAGATATTCAGGGTGATAATTGATGATGGTCTCGATCATGGACAGGGGCGCGGGATCTAACGGGGTCTCGGCCCGGCCCAGTTTGCCCACGGCAGATTCCACCTCCGGGATGGCGGTGATCGCCCGATCCTGAGCTGCCAGTACCTCCTGGACCTCGGTCAGCCCGGCATGGGGCATGGTGGTGGGCATGTACAGGAACGAGCCTTCATCCAGGGCAGGCATGAATTCCCGACCCAGACCGGGAAAGCTGTGCGCCAGACTCATCATGGGTTGGGTGCGGCGGATGCTGTCCGGCAGCCAGCCGGTGAGTTTCGGCACTCCGAGCCAGACCATAGCCCCGCCGATCACGATCAGCAGGGGAAGCGTCAGAAAGGCCACCTTCCAACGGAGAAACAGGCGGAGCAGATGCGGGTACATCCACTGGAAAATCTGGAAAAAGCCCAGCAGCCCGCCGATGAGCAGGGCCACAAAAAAGAAATTGGCCGTGTCGCCTTTCTCAATTCCCAAAGGCTGCCAGCTCCGGGCCAACAGAACCGTGACCAACAGGATGACCAGCCAGTTCTCCAGCCGGGTGAGGACGGGCAGGATCTTTTTCGGCAGGAACTGGAGGATCAGCCGGTACAGGCCGAAGCCGACCACCACCAGCCCGAGCAGATGCACTTTCCAAGCTAAAATTACTCCGGCGATGACCAGCAGCACGGGCAGGGCAAAGCGGATTTTCCATGATGCCTTGCCCTCCTTTTTCCGCCGGAACAGGATATGGGCCAAGGGCGGCAGCACGGTCAGGGCGATGATCACCGAGGAGATCAGGGCAAAGGTCTTGGTGTAGGCTAGGGGCTTGAACAGCTTGCCCTCGGCGGCCTGCATGGTAAAGACCGGCAGGAAGCTGACTATGGTGGTGGATACGGCGGTCAGCACGGCACTGCCCACCTCCACCGAGGCCTCGTAGATGATCCGCAGGGTGGGTTCTTCCGGCCCGGCCTCGTCCAGCCGGGTGAGGATATTTTCGCAGATGATAATGCCCATGTCCACAATGGTGCCGATGGCGATGGCGATCCCGGACAGGGCCACCACGTTGGCATCCACATGGAAGAGCTTCATGCCGACAAAGGCCATGAGCACGGTCAGTGGCAGGAGCGCGGAGATCAGCAGGGAGCTGCGCAGGTGCATGACCATGACCATAACCACGATGATGGTGATCAGGATCTCCTCGCTCAGAGCGGTCTTCAGGGTGCCGAGGGTCTCGTGGATCAGGCCGGAGCGGTCATAGAAGGGCACAATTGTAACCTTGCTCACGGTGCCGTCGGCCAGGGTCTTGCTCGGCAGGCCCGGTGAGATCTCCCGGATCTTCTCCTTGACCCGCTCAATGGCGGCCAGAGGGTTGTCGCCGTAGCGCACCACGGCTACTCCGCCCACGACCTCGCTGCCCGCCTTGTCCAGCACGCCCCGCCGCAGGGCCGGACCGAGGCTGACCGTTGCCACGTCTGCTATTCGGACGGGGATGTTATCCACTGCTTTGATCACGGACTGCTCCAGATCCTTGATGCTCTTGACAAAACCGATGCCCCGGATCACGTACTCCACGCGGTTGATCTCGATGGTGCGTGCGCCCACGTCGATATTGGACTGACGGGCTGCGGCAAAGACCTCCTCCAAGCTCACACCCCGGTCGTGCAGGGCATCCGGGTCCACGTCAATCTGGTATTCCTTAACAAAGCCACCAATGGAGGCCACCTCGGAGATACCGGAAGCCCCCATCAGGGCGTAGCGCACATACCAGTCCTGGACGGAACGCAGCTCGGCCAGATCCCAGCCGCCAGCGGGTTTGCCGTCCGGGGTGCGACCTTCCAAGGTGTACCAGAAGATCTGTCCGAGGCCGGTGGCATCTGGGCCGAGGGTGGGCTGCACGCCTTCGGGCAGGGTGTCTGGCGGCAGGCTGGAGAGCTTTTCCAGCAAGCGGGATCGGGACCAGTAGAACTCCACCGAGTCATCAAAGATGACGTAGATGGAGGAAAAACCGAACATCGAATAACTGCGCACGGTCTTGACACCGGGCAGACCGAGCAGGGCCACAGTCAGGGGATAGGTGACCTGATCCTCCATGTCTTGGGGGGAACGGCCCGCCCATTTGGTGAACACGATCTGCTGGTTTTCGCCGATGTCCGGGATGGCATCCACCGGCACCGGGTCGCGGGGCAGCCCGCCGAGATTGAAGTCAAAGGGGGCGACCATCAGGCCCCAACCGGTCACGGCCAGAAGCAGGACAGCCAGTACCGTCTTGTTGAGCAGGCAGAAGCGGATGATCGCGCTGACAAAGGAGGTGGCCGGGGGGAGTTGGTGATCCGATGGTTTCATTGCTTATGTCTAGCAGGATGGTTGGTTGTCGTGCTGATACGGAGTGTTTGAACAGTCTGAGTTATTGTACGGAATACAATATGATCTTCCAATGTTATTTTTCTTCCTCTATTCAGACTCATCTCAAGGAGTGTGTTCAGACACTTTGTGTCACTTTGCGACAATTTATGTCACCATTTCAATATTATAATAATGATTATCAGTCAACGTGTTTCGCTTAACTCTTTGTACGTACAGGTTAATGAAATATAATTTGTTAGTTTGGCATCGATAATGCTTAATCTTTTCGTGTTGCAGTATGAAATGCAGAGTAAAAGGCACTCGGCATGTATCTAAACAAAGGAGGAAATGCAATGAAGCGGTATTCAGCAGTATGTATGGGTGTTCTTTTTCTAGGAGCTATGTCTGTTGCCCCTGAAAAGACGCTTGCGGATGAATGCATGATCAACCTTGATAAAGGAAAGGAAAACTGTGGTGACATTCCTGAAATTGAGATCAGGGAATTCACTCAGGCACTTGCCGGTCAGAAGGGCACTGGCCGGGCCGTAATCAAAGTCACGCTTGACGGCTCAGTTTACCCCGATGGCTACACAGAAGCTACTTTCAAAGTGATATATACTGAACCGCGACAGGGGTGGACAGTCAATATCGGGGATTCGGAATCAAACAACGGCTGGAAGGGAGATGCCGGAACCCAGAGCAACGATGCCGAGCTACAGATTGTTAATGACAAGATGGTAGTCTACGGCAATGACTACAGACCTGAGCCGGAACTGAATCCGCTATTAAGCTATACCCTACAGGAAGGTAGCTCAAATATAACCCTAAACATCAAAGATCGTTTTCTTGGCTGGACGTACAAAGGGCGCGTCGGTGAGCATAAGTCGGAGTTCATATATGCCCTTAATGGAGAGCAGGATGATGAGGGGCAGATAAATTACGACATCTATGCTGGTTTCAATAGAACTGTAGGATGTGCGGACAGAAATGGTACCGGTGTTGGCAAAGTAATTATTGAGCTGAAGCCGGACAAAACAGGTGCTGACCATATCCCCACAGTGACTTCGGTAACTGGCCGGGTGTGGATGGATCGCAACCTCGGTGCTTCACGGGTGGCGAGCAGTTCGACGGATACGGAATCCTATGGGGATTTGTACCAGTGGGGCAGGATGACTGACGGGCATGAAAAACGGACAAGCGGCACAACAACAGTGCTCAGTTCCACAGATGTTCCCGATTATGGGAATTTTATTCTGACATCTACAGCCCCATACGATTGGAGAAATCCACAAAATGGCAATATGTGGCAAAGCGCAGATGGAATAAACAATCCATGCCCACAAGGATTTAGAGTGCCAACGGCTACAGAACTTGAGGAGGAACGACTTTCTTGGAGTTCTAATGATTCTGCAGGTGCGTTTGCGTCACCATTGAAACTAACTATAGGAGGAAGGCGCGGTTATGGTGATGGATCAATTTATTATGTAGGAAATTACGGAGCTTACTGGAGCAGTAGCGGTTCCCGTTTTTTGAAATTTGACGAAAGCAATGCTTATAATGTTTTCAACTACAGCACACCTCACGCAATGGGCCTCAGCGTTCGTTGCATTCAAGCTTTGCCGGAAGAATAGAAACACCTTTATCCATTCGGTATCTTTTTCGGAAAGTAGCGGGAAAAGATGTGGAAGGGCGGGGCCGAAAGGCTCCGCCCTTTTTTGTTGTGCCTAGGTGGATAGTGTTTACTCTCCAAGCATCACCTCTCATTATTGCTCCGACTTCCTCATTGTATATTTTGGCCATTTTTCTTCCCTCCTGTTTTAAGAAAAACAGAAAAAACTCGTCAAATTATAATTGCGGGAGCACTAGAGTGGTGGCCGGGCAGGTGCATAAATCCCGCAGGCTGTAGGCAAGCAGAGCTAACCTAGATATTATTTCCTCTGAGCTGCATCTCGGCTGCGTTGCTGCAATTTCCCTGTTGACATAAGAAGATTTTTTCGTAATGTGTCAGAGCGTAATGTTTTAATTTTCAATTGAAAAGGAATGTAGGTAGGCTCAACTAAAGGTAAAAAAATCCCTGACCGATATTTTGGTCAGGGAAGGAAACAAGGAGCTATATTACGTTTACTTCTTCAGGAGATGATCTGTAAGCGCATCCAGCTCCTCTTCTGAGCCAGCAAAAGAAGGCATCATAGTGTTAGCTGGTGCTGGTGGCTGACGAACAAAATCCATCAGCTTGGCTTTGTCGTATTTGCTAGCGACAGTTGTTAAATCAGGACCAATTGTGCCACCTTCCCCATTAAACTTATGACAGGCAAGACATCCTTGGTCTTTGAAGACCTGCTCCCCATTTAACTTAGTCCCAGCAGGTGGGGTAACTTTTTTCTCGCCAATTAACTGCTGATTCATAGGCATTATTCCCCAAACTAAATAGGGTTTTCTTGCCCGTTCACGAGTAAAGGCACCCATGAAAAAGGCGAGAAACATTGCAAAGGAAGCTACAGCAAGAGCCTTGCGACCTTTTTCATGTCCCCATACCCAGTAAAGTACAGCACCAATCATAGCAATTACAGCTAAGGTGATCATGGTATAGAGGAAAGGAGTCGCCATACCATCAGAAATCTGCTGCCAAGGATTCGGTGCAGGCAGATTCTCTGTTGCTGATTTTACTTTAAACAAGAAGCTCAGACCAGACAGCGGTTGCAAGAACAGGAGGGCAGCTCCAATCTTTGCAACAAACAGGTTCATCTTATTGAAATACACCTGTTCTGTACCTTGAGTTTTCTTAGATTTCCAAAAGGTCCAGAGGAAGATCAGCAATGAGGCGTTAATCAGAGTGGGGAGAAGAATATGAATAGTTGACTCAGTCAGAATGGGATTAAAGAAGGCATCCCAACGACTTTTTGTCTCTATCCATTTACCTGGCACCATCATGAAGGCCCAGATTCCGTTAATCAAGAAGCCCGCCATCAAGGCGAAAAAACCAGTGATGACACCAAAAAAAATGTGCGTCCCTCGTGAGACAGAGTCCCATGTGTGATGATAGATGACTGAAAAAATCATCAGGAAGAGAAAGACTGCTCCCTCAAACAAAAAGGGCCAGAACTGGACCGAGTACAAAAAGGCACCAAACTGACTCCAAAGACCAATGGTTAGTACGACGATAGCTACACCAAGTACACCGTTGATCTTCATCATATCCGACAGAAAACCGGATACACTCTTGGCTAGGCGGAGGTAATCATCGTCTTTTTTCTTTGTTCCCCACCATTCCGCAGTTACTGATAGGATAGATCCCCCGACCGCGAAAAAAGCAAAAAAGACATGTGTCAGAATGACGACCGCCATAATGATGCTATTACCCAGAACAGGAAATTGAACGCCGTCCACTTTTTTCTCCTTTCGAGTCAAACCTGCTTGTTTAACGTACAGGCTCCTGCTTGTTCAGCAGATAATTTATTGAAGACAGAAAGCTACTACCTTTACAAAGAGCTATAAGATCATCAAGGAAAAGTCAACTGCTTTTTTATCAATCAGCTTGAGCGGTTGCAGTAAATTTTCCCCACCTGTCTCATTGTACCACACAGCGAAGAAAAATAGGAAGGTAATAAGTTAGAGGTTTTTTGAAAAAATATTGCATGTACTTTCAGTTTAATATTTCAATAACAAATGGTTGTGTCGAGCTGTCAGCATTAACTGTCGAAGCCTGCAAATGAACTGGCTTGGATTCCTTGATTTTGATACTAGCGGATTTTGTCTCACAGACTACAATCAAGAAAGGAAGGATGCAAAATACAGTTAATGCTCTCACATCTTATTTAGCTGACAAAGCAAGGGAGCAGCTCATCGAGAGCAACTCTACACACCAATTCAATATCTTATTCTATGAAAGGCATTATTCTCGCAGGCGGCTCAGGCACTCGTCTTTATCCTTTGACTCAGGTTATCAGTAAACAATTGATTCCAGTCTATGATAAGCCTATGATTTATTATCCGTTGGCTGTGCTCATGCTAGCTGGTATTCGTGAGATCCTGCTGATCTCCACGCCAGAAGATCTTCCTCGTTTCCAGCAACTTTTTGGCGATGGTTCAGAGCTTGGCTTGAATATCTCTTATGCAGAACAACCAAGACCAGAAGGTCTAGCGCAAGCCTTTCTTATTGGTAAAAAATTTATCGGCAGTTCAGCAGTTTCCTTGGTACTTGGTGATAATATTTTTTTTGGCCCGGGCTTCCAGAATATCGTGCGCCGCTGTAGAAATTTAAAAGACAATGAAGGTGGGATTGTCTTTGGCTATTTAGTTAAGGATCCAGAACGCTACGGGGTTGTGGAATTTGACGCAGAAAAAAATGTAGTCAGCATTGAGGAAAAACCAGCAAAACCCAAATCACGCTATGCTGTACCGGGTTTGTATTTTTATGACAACAGTGTCGTAGAGGTTGCTGAGTCGATCAAACCATCAGCGCGAGGAGAGCTAGAAATTACAGATATCAATCGCGTTTATTTACAACAAGGAAAATTAAAAGTAGAGCTATTGGGGCGAGGCTTTTGCTGGTTAGATACCGGAACGCATGAATCGCTCCAGCAGGCATCCAGTTATGTTCAAGCTGTGCAGGATAGACAGGGCTTGAAGATTGCCTGTATCGAAGAAATTGCTTGGCGGATGGGCTATATCGATGCAGCCCAAGTCGAGAATATCGCCCAATCCATGTTGAAAAACCAATATGGTCAGTATTTGATGGCTATACTTAAGGAGGAGGGGATGGCGCGATGAAGTTGTTGATCACCGGCGCGGGTGGACAATTGGGCCAAGATTGCGTGGAGCTTATGCTGGATCGGCATGATATCTGTGCTCTTAGTTCCCGCCAACTTGATATTAGTCAAGCAGAGGCCGTACAGCAGGCTGTTGCCTGTATTAAACCGCAAGTGCTGATCAATTGTGCGGCCTACACTGCTGTGGATGCTTGCGAGACAGAAACTGACCGCTGCATGGCGGTCAATGCCCAAGGCCCAGCTAATCTGGCCAAATCCTGCGCTGAATTTGGCTGTCGTTTGATTCATATTTCCACGGACTATGTTTTTGCTGGCAGTAAACCAGTGCCAACAGCATATCTTGAAGATTCCGCAGTTGGTCCGCTCTCTGCTTACGGGAGAAGCAAACTAGCAGGAGAACAGGCTGTGGCTAACTTTTTAGAAAACCATCTTATCTTACGCACTGCTTGGCTCTACGGGATAGGTGGCAAGAATTTCCTCAAGACTATGCTTCGTCTTGCTCTGGCAGATCCACAGCGCGTCATTCGAGTAGTAAATGATCAATACGGCGCACTGACGTGGACAGCTACCTTAGCCCGGCAGATTGAACAGGTTTTAGAGAGTGACCTAACAGGTGTTGCCCATGCCACAGCAGAGGGAAACTGCACGTGGTTTGCCGGGGCAAAATATTTTTTAGAGGCCATGCAGGTAGCATACTCGCTCGCACCATGCACTACAGCAGAATATCCGACTCCAGCCCATCGGCCAACTAATTCCATTCTTGAAAACAAACGGCTGAAAGAGCATGACCTGAATCTGATGCAGAATTGGCAGGATGACGTAGAAGAGTTTGTCCGTTTATATAGAAAAGAGTTGCTGGCGGAGATAGGTCAATAACACTGTTTGCTTTCATGGAGAAGCAGGCTCATCTAACTTGGTTCACAAAGGAACTGTATGGAAATTAACCAGTTTATCCAGCAACCTGTTATGCAGGCACTGCTCGCTACCTTGTTTACGTGGCTTTGTACCATTTTGGGGGCTACTTCAGTCTTCTTAACCAAAACAATTAAGCCCCGGCTGCTGGATTCGACACTCGGCTTTGCGGCTGGAGTAATGATTGCAGCCAGCTTTTGGTCACTTTTAGCTCCGTGCATTGAAATGGCAGAGCAGCTTGGGCAGACTCCTTGGCTCATTGCCGCAGGCGGTTTTATGAGTGGCGGTCTGTTTATGCGCCTGATTGATACACTACTGCCACACCTGCATCCGGGCTTAGGAATGGATAAAAAAGAAGGCATCAAGACTTCGTTGCAGCGCAGTACACTTTTAGTACTTGCCGTGACACTGCATAATATTCCAGAAGGTCTCGCAGTGGGGGTGGCTTTTGGTGCGGTTGCGGCAGAACTGCCTTCAGCCACTTTGGGCGGGGCTTTAGCTTTGGCGGTGGGGATTGGTTTGCAAAATATTCCTGAAGGAGCTGCCGTAGCCCTACCGATGAGGAGAGAAGGTCTGTCTCAAGGAAAGAGCTTTTTCCTAGGTATGCTTTCTGGCATTGTAGAACCAATGGCTGGGGTGCTGGGTGCGCTCTTTGTCATCCACATGCAGAGCTTCCTGCCCATAGCCCTTTCCTTTGCGGCTGGGGCAATGATCTTTCTTGTGGTGGAGGAACTTATTCCAGAATCGCAGCGTCAATATGAAAACATAGACCTCGTTACTATGGCGACTATGTTTGGCTTTACGGTGATGATGATTTTGGATGTGGCCTTGGGATGATTCATCGAGGATGAAGCAGATGCAAGCTGTCTTAGCTGCTGGCCAAGACAGCCTGTTTACAGCTATGCTGTTCTAGCCTTGGACAGCATAGCCACCATCTACTACCAGCACCTGTCCGTGGATCATGGCCGCTCCTTCTCCACAAAGAAAAAGTGCTAAATCTGCCACATCCTCTGGCGTTGTCAGGCGACCCAGCGGCGTACGCTCAAGAGATTGTTTAATAATCTCGTCACGGTTGGGGAATTTTTTCAGTGCATCCGTATCTACGACACCCGCACTAATAGTATTAACCGAAATTCCTTGCGGCCCAAGCTCTACAGCCAGATGGCGGACAAGTGATTCGAGAGCTGCTTTGGAAGCCCCGACTACCGTATAGTTAGGCACAGCTCGTACTGCCCCAAGGCTGGAAATAGCTAAGACCCGCCCTCCCTGTTTCATCAGCGGTACCGCCTGCTGGGTCAGAGTTAGCAAGGCGCGGGCATTGATGTCCATTGCCCAATCCCAATGACGCTGCGTTAGCTCTAAGACTGGTTTGAGTACTCCAGAAGCCGCGTTCGAGACCAAGATGTCCAGCTTTTGAAAGGAAGAACTGATTTCCGCAAACATAGCCTGTACGTCCTTTTCTTCGGCTACATTGGCTTTGACAATCAGGCAACGCACGCCAAACTGCTCAACAGCGGCGGCTGTCTCTTGGGCATCACTGCGATGTCGGACATAGTTCACCACAATATCTGCGCCATGTTCTGCCAGCCGCAGGGCAATAGCCCGTCCAATGCCGCGTGATCCTCCGGTGATCAATGCTGTCTTTCCCCGCAGATCCAACATCCTCTGTCTCCTCTGTGCAAAATCATTCACTCTGCTCGCAGCTAGTCTAGCCGCAGCAGCAGTTGTTATCTGTATTGTTCCAGAATAGTATTCTGTCCTTGAATGTACCTTGCCCAGCTCTTCTTTGCAAGAGCAAGGTTTGCGGCGGGAGCGTGTCAGATGACAACGGCTATTTCCTGTTTCAACATACAGCAGGAAATACGATGTTTCGGCTGGCCGTCTGGTAAACAGTCGATATTGTCAGGTTGCAGGAGCTTATTCATCACACAGCCTTCAGGGATATGCAGGCTAAAAAAACGGTCTTCATTCAAACCCACGCGACGGATGAGCTGCTTGTTTTCAACAAGGAAACTGTGGATAGGATAATCCTCACAAAGTGGGCATTGATAGACCCGACCGTTGGGAAAAACAAAATAGTTTTCCGCTACTAAACCAGCACAGGAAAAGGTTTCCTCTGGCTCCAGAAAAACCTTGGGATAGGTGACATGAATGCCAAGCTGGGCCGCCTGTTGAGCGATTTCTGGAACCACTTCTAGCCACTGGGCAGGATCGACCTGAAGACTGTTGCTGGCCGAGGCTGACTTACCACGTAAGCCAATTACTTGGATGAAAAAACGCCGCACTCCCAGTTCAGCAAGCAGCGCAGGCATCCGGTGTAGATGCTCAATGTTGAGAGCAGAGACCGTGCAAATAAGACTGGTACGGAAACCAAGTTTGACCGCCTTGCGCAAGTTTTCTGTACAAACGGCAAAAACGCCTTCACCACGAATAGGATCGTTGATAGCTGCTTCTGGCCCATCAAGACTGAAACTGAGAAAGTCTAGCTCGTCTGGCTGTACTCGTTCTAAAAAATTGTGGAAAAGAAAGCCGTTTGAGTCAACAGTCACTGCATAGCGCAGTGCCTTAGCTGCTCGAATAATCTCAGCCAGATCAGGATGTAGGGTTGGCTCGCCGCCGAGCAACACCAAATTACTCGCCTGCTCAGGCCGGGCAAAGAGCTGGAGCCAATCAAATACGGTCTCTTTCGATAAAATTGCTGTTCCATGCTGCTCTGGATTTATATAGCAATGGCAACAAGTAAGGTTGCACTGAGTGAGCAGATGCAGGAAAACATTACGCTCACCGGGCTTGAAATCAACGGTTCTGGCGGTCAGTTTGTTGGGATTTTGCACAGGTATAGGTAGCTAGCAGGCTGTCCTGCCAATAGGAATGCGTTTGAAAAAATTGGACAAAAAGTTCTAAGCTCTCCCGCCGCAATATACTTGGAACTAGCTCAACCTGCATATCTTGGTAGAGTGGTGTGAGTTTGGCTAAGGGCAGGGCTGTACCGCCGCCCATTATGTCCTCGTAAGCCCAGACAAAACGGCGGATGCCAGAGAGGAGCAAGGTGCTATAACACATCAGGCATGGTTCAAGGGTTGAATACACTGTAATTTGGCAGCAATCAAGGCTGGGTTGCGCTGCTAACAGACTACGCAGGGTAAGGATTTCTGCATGATCGATTTCATTGCACGATGCGCTGCTACTATTGCGGCGGTGCCCTTGAGCAATAATCTGGCCATCCTGTACTAGGACACAGCCAACAGGAAACTCACCTTCAGCCAAAGCGAGCTTGGCCTCAGTCAAAGCCACCCGCATGAACTGTTCATCTTGTTCTTGTACATTGGAGACAGATTGAGGTCTCATTTTGAGCCGTTTATCTTTTTTTCTCCAAAGAGCATCGTTTCCACCATTTCACAGAGCAGATGCTCAATCCAGAGGTGCGCTTCCTGAATACGAGGCGTGGAGCTGGACGGCACATTGAGCAGCACATCGCAGTACTGCACAACACCCTGCGGCGGGATCATCAGTCCACCGGTTAGCGCGGCGGTTTTTAGGCCAATTTCCTTGGCAACGGCCAGAGCTTTGACCACATTAGCCGAAGTGCCAGAAGTGCTGATACCAAGAGCTACATCGCCGGGCTTACCAAGGGCTTGCACCTGTTTGACAAAGATTAGGTCGTAGGAAAAATCGTTGCCTACTGCGGTGATGATCGAGGTGTCAGTGGTTAGGGCGATGGCGGGCAAAGGCGGGCGGTTGAGCAGGAAGCGGTTAACGAATTCCGCTGCCACGTGCTGGGCATCGGCAGCACTGCCACCGTTGCCGAAGATGAGCAGCTTGCCGCCGCTGCGGAAGGTTGCGACTATCTGTTCCGCCAGCGCAATGATCTTGCCAGCGGACTCAGCCGCAAAGGCATCTTTAGCCCGCTTGGATTCGGCAAGACTGGTCTGAATTAAGGCTGCTGCGTCCATGTTTGTTCACCTGTCAGCGTTGTTGAGGCGCGGTTTGCGTCTCACTTCGCCTCATCAATCATCTGGATAATCTTTGCCTCAACCTCATTAGCAATTTGCGCCAAGGCCACATCCTGCGAGAGCATTGAAAGCATTTGCACCGGCTTGATCGTGCCGATCTTTGTCTTGCCGTTCTCGGTGAAGACTGAAATGCGGCAGGGCAAGGCCATATTCAGGCGCATGTCGATTGCCAAAACTTTTCCGGCTTGGACAGGATTGCAGACTTCAAAGACCTTGCAGTGCTGGTCAAAGGCAATGCCCTTGCTGCGGAGGGTGGTGCCCAAGTCGTGGACATGCAGTACCCCGAAGCCGTGATGTTTAACTGCCAGCTCAAGGTCTGTGGCTGCTTGGTCGAATGATTTGTCTGTTTCGGTTATGTAGTACATGAGGTTCCTTGATGTCTCTGTCACTTTTTTTTGCACAGCTGGATCGAGAAACAACCAGTAATCAGGCATTGCTCTGAGAAGCAGCAGCTTGCAGCTGCCATCGCGCTTCAATGGTGTCTGCGGATAAATCGGCCCCGCAGTCCCATTCGATGAAATATTCCCCATTGGATACCTGCATAAAAGCTGCCTGATTCTGTAACTCGGCAAAGGCTTCATCGTGCAGGTACGGTGTAACGTCGAAGAGACCAATCCGGCCATCTTCGGCAATGACCAGCAACGTGTGATCAGGGTTGGGATGGATTTTTTGTATTCTCATTGATCAAGACCTTTGATAGGGAAGGGCCTCTTGCCGTTTACCGCTAATTCCCAATCTGCCAGCAAGTCTTCCTGATGGATTTCAATCCAGGCAACAACCAGCTTGTGCTTGCTTGACGGCAAGCTGCCTGCAAGCAACGCTCCGTCAGGAATTGAATACACGGCAACCTGTCCTTGATATTCTGCGTGAATGTGCGGAACATGGTGTTTCTCAACATCACGGAAGAACATCCGAATAAGAATTCCGTAGAA
This sequence comes from Candidatus Electronema sp., assembly GCA_026645415.1. Lineage (GTDB taxonomy): Bacteria > Desulfobacterota > Desulfobulbia > Desulfobulbales > Desulfobulbaceae > Electronema. The sequence continues at coordinate 60,025 of JAPEVH010000020.1, read as the reverse complement.
TAGCGAGATTGTCGGCATGATGTGTTATCTATCGTGAATGTATTCACAAAGGGACTCTTTGTGTTGGGCTGCTTGGTCGAAGAATTTGGCTGTTTCGGCTATGTAGTACATGGAAAACCTCAGTCTTGATAATTGACACAAAAAATAAAGTTCACCTGCGGCAATGAAGCCGTAGGAACGTACCGTCCGGTGCAGCTTTTTGCTATGAATCCTTCATTCATTACCCTTTTCTTAGTACAAAGACATGACATGAACTTCCTAAGATATAGCTAAGATATCTCCTGAGCTTAAGTGATAGCACATATCCAAAAGTCGTATATCCTGTATAGAACAATCTATTCGTAAACATCTTTTCTATTTTCCAATCTGTTGTCGTAAACATTTTAAACCACCTATACCTGCTAAAATAATACAATTCGGTAATTTCATTGCCAATTTCTCCATGTCTAGATGGGAATGCTACCTTTCTGATTAGCTCAAATTTTGATAATTGATTAATTTTCTTGACAATTTTTTCTTCGTCAGAAATGCTGCCATTTTTTGATGGCACTAGTTTTTTTGTAATTATTTTTTTTATAGTTTTGACTACAAAGGGGTAATGCGCTAAACTTGTCCAGAATCGCCAACTTCCGCTTGGCACTACATGTATAGCAGTGCCGCCCGGTTTTAATACTCTCTGCATTTCACCTTGAAAGGAAACAACATGATATATATGTTCCAATACATTTGAACTGAAAATGACATCAAAATAATTATCTGGAAATGGGATATGCTTACCGTCGTAGTTTGTTATCGGCCAAACCCTATTCTTTAAATAACCGCTACTGTCAATATCTATTGACTCAACGGAATAGCCTTTCTCGGCTAGTTTTTTTGACTGCCACCCCGTTCCAGCTCCGATTTCCAATATGATATGTTCTCCAAGCTTTATTTTTTCCATCTCAGCTAATACACATTCAAGCTCTAATAAACGTATCGATTCGAGATAATTCAAATTCATTTTTTGTCAACTCCATTCAAGGTTTTTGATGCTTAAAAAGGCAACTTCATCTATTCGGCAAAACTAAAAAATATACATCTAAGCCGATCCGTTACACGGAGGGACGAACCCCCAGATCCGCCCCCTTGCAACAATCCCGCTTACGCCAACTGCTTCAGAATCTCCGCTGAAACCTCCTTAATCCCCTTGGAGCCGTCCACAGAAATCACCTTGGCCTTGCTGTTCTGCTTGAAGTAGTTGACCGCAGCCATTGTGCCGGTTTTGTCATCATAATAGATGTCATGCCGCTTGCCAATTGCGGCCTCGTCCTGATCATCGGCACGGGCACTCAGCTCGCCGCCGCAAACCCGGCAAGCCAGCTTGCCGTCCTTCTCCACCGGCTTGATTGCCTCAAAAGCAATGTGGTTCGGGTGGTTGTTGTCATTGGCGCAGAGCCGACGGCCCATGATCCGCTCTTTGGCAATCTGCCGGTCAAGCGTGATCTCCACCACACAATCCAGTGCCATGCCGGACTCAGTCAACGCCTTGTCCAACGCCTTGGCCTGCTCCAGCGAGCGCGGGAAGCCGTCTAAGAGCCAGCCTTTGTCCTTGGACTTTGCCAATGTTTCCAGCACCATCGGCACGGTGATTTCATCCGGCACGAGGTCGCCCTTGTCGATGTAGGCTTTAGCCTTTTTGCCCAGCTCAGTGCCGCCCTTGATATGCTCGCGGAAGATTGCGCCGGACTCGATGTGATCCATGCCGTATTTCTCTTTGACGATTGCGCCTTGGGTGCCTTTGCCGCTGCCGTTGGGTCCGAAGGTGAGGATGTTCATAGCTGACCTCTCAGAAAAGATGAAATAAAAGAATAAGCTGCCTGCTGCATAACGCAGGGCAGAAATGGGCTTTTTCTGTTCGGGGAAAGACTATACTCCAGCAAGGCAGCTTGCGCCAGCGGAAATACGGCTCTATCCTTTTGACAGGCTGACAGAAAGCGGGTAAAAGGCATAGTATCCTTTTTCCCTTCCTTCAAGACAACTAATCGTTATATGAAGAAAACAGTGAATGTGGGTCTGATAGGCTTTGGCACAGTGGGACGCGGCCTAGCTGAAGCCCTGCACCGTCATCAGGAACGTATTGCCAAGCAGTGCGGTTTGCACATCCGCCTCACCAAGATATTTGCCCGCTCCTTAACTGCCTTGCCGCCTGAGTATGCTACAGCGCAGCTCACGCACAGTGCAGATGATCTTATCAACGACCCTGACATAGATATACTTATTGAGCTAATCGGTGGAATAGAGCCAGCCAAGACCTTTATCCTTCAGGCGATAGCTGCGGGTAAGCATGTGGTTACAGCGAACAAGGCTTTGCTCTCCCAAGAAGGACAGGAGATATTTACAGCGGCTGCGGCGCAGGGCGTGGAAGTTGGTTTTGAGGGCAGCGTCGGCGGTGGCATCCCGCTGATTAAGGGACTGAAAGAAGGACTCGTTGCCAACCAGATTCTCTCAGTCATGGGTATTCTGAACGGTACAGCCAACTACATTCTCACCCGGATGACGGATGAAGGCATTGCCTTTGCTGCGGTGCTCAAGGAGGCGCAGCAGCTTGGCTTTGCTGAGGCTGATCCGACTTATGATGTAGAAGGTATTGATACGGCCCACAAACTGGCTATTCTGATGAGCATTGCCTATGGCATGAATATTACCCATGCGCAGATTGCCACCGAAGGCATTAGCAGAATTGAGCCGCTGGACATTGACTTTGCCCGTGAATTTGGCTGCCGGATCAAGCTGCTGGCAGTTAGCCGTAGCCTAGAGAGCGGCGAGATAGAAGCGCGGGTCTATCCGACGATGGTGCCTGTCTCGCACCTGCTCGCCTCGATTAATGGGGCCTTCAATGCCGTAGAATTCTGCGGTGATCTAACTGGTAGTATTATTCTTAGTGGGGCAGGGGCAGGCAAGCTACCTACTGGCTCGGCAGTGGCAGCGGACGTAGTCGATATTGCCCGCAAGATTGCTGCTGGTTCGGTGAGCCGAGTGCCTGCGCTCTCCTATCTTGCAGAGCATGTTACTGATCGGAAGATCGCCTCCTCAGAAGAGCTGCGCAGTGCTTCCTATCTGCGCATCACTGCCTTGGACAAGCCCGGCGTGCTGGCTAATATTGCGACTATTCTGAGCAGGCACGGCATCAGCATTGAATCAGTGATTCAGAAGGGAAGAGAAGAAAACGAGCCAGTGGCTGTGGTCATTCTCACCCACACTGCCAGCGAGGCGGCAGTGGCGGCAGCCTTGGCTGAAATTGATGCCTTAGCTGCTGTCACTGCCCCAACTGTGCGGATTAGAATGCTCGCTGAGGAGTAGAAAAATCAGAAACGTGTGCCAAGGGCGATTCTGAGACCGCCCCGGCGCTACGTTAAATCAGTCCTAACGCCTTCATTGCGGTCGTTAACGTATTCAGGGAAGCCTCGTCCATCTCAGTCATTGGCAGGCGCAGCTCTGGTGAAGCAATCTTGCCAAGCAGATGCACTGCCTTTTTTGCTGGAGCTGGGTTAGGATAACAGAACATCGTACCCATGAGCGGGAAGAGTTTGTAGTGAATCTCTTTGGCTTTGGCCAAATCGCCACTCAAAGCAGCCTGCATCAGTTCAGACATTGCCTTTGGCATTACATTCGAAACCACCGAAATCACCCCCTTGCCGCCAATCAGCACGGTCGGCATAGAGGTAAAATCATCACCAGACAGAACAATAAAGTCTTTTGGGCAGAGCCGAATAACCTCAGAAATCTGGTTTAAGCAGCCGCATGCCTCTTTAATGGCAATAACATTAGGAAGCTCTGCCAAGCGAGCTACAGTTGCTGGAGCCATATTGGTGACAGTCCGGCCGGGCACATTATACAGGACCATTGGAATATCTACGGCATCGGTAATGGCTTTAAAATGCTGATATAAACCTTCTTGGCTTGGCTTGTTGTAGTAAGGCACTACGGACAGCACTGCATCTGCGCCGCTCTCTTTTGCGGATTCGGTCAGCTCAATCGCCTCAAGCGTGTTGTTGGCTCCAGTGCCAGCAATGACTGGCACTCGCCCGGCCACGGTTTTAACAGTCAGCTCAATAACCCGTTTGTGCTCGGCAAAACTGAGGGTAGCAGACTCGCCCGTAGTACCGCAGGGTACCAGACCGTGGATGCCGTTCTCGATCTGGAAGTTGATCAAATTGACCAAGCTCTCCTCGTCAACCTTGCCATCCCGCATCGGGGTGACAATGGCGGTTATGGCTCCCTGAATTTTCTTTATCATCTCATCCTCCTGAAATTAAAGCAATGCCTCACTATACAGTTCTCCCGGATCCGTTCTTCGGGCTAATCGTTTAAAAAAAGATATTATAAACAAGATATCCTTATTCGCCACCCTTTACTGGTTTTTATTCATAAGGTTTACGCAGCGTAGATTGATGAAGCAACAATTTCAGTAGGTTGATATTTATTGCAAGTATTTCATCTTTAATAAAATAAGCGTATTATACTTTCAACAGCAGACGCGCTAACATAGCAAAGACAATTTAGATCCAGCCAGCGCGAAGACAAAGTATCTTGCGAAAAAGTATTCTTTTTGCTTTAATATTAAGGTTGAGCTTTATTAGAATTTTAACCGAAAGAGCTGAGAGGTGTTCTAAGCTAAGTAATGGTCATAAGCTTGCGCTGATCTCTCGTTCATTACGACAACTGCTGTGAGAATACCTCAAGGAGATTCTTATGAACACGCAACAAGTTCGGATCATCGCGCTGCTAACAGCTTTTTTTTCTGCGTTCTTTGTAGCCCCTCTGCTGGCGGCGACTGATTTTCCCGATCTGATCAACAGAGCAGGGATGCAGCGGATGTTATCACAGCGAATTGCCAAAGCCTATCTCTATAATGGGGCAAATATTTCAAAAAAGGAAACTAGCTATCAAATAAAAATTGGTCTTAAACAGTTTGAATACAATGCTATTAAACTGAAGACTGTAGAGGACAGCTCAGTGCAAGAGGCTCTTGCTGCAATTGAGATTACCTTTGCAAAGTTTAGAGATTTGGTGAAGCAGCCGTACAGCAAAGAAAATGTTAGCTTAGTGATGGAGTTAAGCGAAACATTGTTAGAATCTTCTCACAATGTTGTCTTAATACTTGAAGAGCTTTCTGGAGCAAAAGTTGATCGCGTTATCAATATTTCTGGTAGACAACGGATGCTCGCGCAACGAATCTCACTGTACTATATTGCTTATCATGCTGGATTTCATGATGACAAGGTTGTACAGCAGTTAAAAAATGCTGTTTCTGAATTTACTTATGCGCTTGACCTGCTGCGCAAGGAACAACGTAATACTAAGAAAATCAACATGCTCCTTGCTAAAACAGAACGTCTTTGGTCAGGTGCAGCGTCCTATCTTCTTAGCGTGCAAAGTGAAGGTAATCCGCTTCTGGTTTTCTCTACCACAGATGATATAACCAACTTGGCTGATAAGGTGACTAATTTGTATGTCGAGCTTGCAGCTTCTCATAAATAACTCGCAAAAGAAATCACGAGTTATGCCCGTCGCTTCTTATAGCGATGGGCATTTTTTTTGCACTTTTTAGCGCGAACGTTTCTCAGAGGCAGAATGCCGCACGTCGGTATCAGGCTGCATCCACCACTTGTTCCGGCTTCTTCCGCTCCTCCCAAAACTGGAGCAGGAGAAACAGGCCAATGCCAACTGTGATGCCGGAGTCAGCCACATTGAAGGCAGGCCAGTGGTATTGGCCAAGGTAGAAATCTAAGAAGTCGACCACCGCGCCCCAGTGCAGCCGGTCAATCACGTTGCCGAGCGCGCCACCGCTGATCAGACCGAAGCTGACTGCGTAGAGGAAGTGCCGAGGCCCCAGCTTATACTGCATGATGCCCAGCGTGGTCAGGGCGGCAACGGAAATGCTGATGAAGAAGACTTGCCGCCAGAGCAGCGGCAGGCCGGAGAGAATGCCAAAGGCTGCGCCGCTGTTGTAGAGCAGGGTCAGGTTGAAGAAGCCGGGGATGACCGGCAGGCTCTCGTGCAGGCTGAACTGCTGGAGTATCCACAGCTTGGTGAGCTGGTCGCTGCCTGCGACCAAAACCATGATGAGCAGAAAACGACGCATCTCAAGCTGTCAGGCTGCGGACGACAGAAGCGCAGCGGCTGCACAGGGCAGGATGCTCGCTGTCTTGGCCAACGCTGGGCGAGATCATCCAACAGCGTTCGCACTTACAGCCCGGCGCAGGCCGCACTGCAATCTTCAAGCCCTCAATCTCCTCGGAAGCAGTGAACGTTGCCTCGCCTGCCTCGCTGACCGTCTTCATGCCGGAGACAATGCACAGCTCGCGCAGCAGTTCATCTTTGCCACTGAGGAAATCAGCCAGCTCGCCTTCAGGCAAGAGCAGCACCTCAGCATCGAGAGACAGACCAATCACCTTGTCCTTGCGGGCTGTTTCCAGCACCTTGGTGATCTCGCCACGCAGTTCTAAGAGCTTGTTCCAGCGTTGATCGAGTGTCCGGTCTGATGCGATGTCATCCACCTTGGGCAAGTCAGCAAAAAAGACGGACTGCTCAATGGGCGCGTTTTCGTCCAAGCCATGCAAATGCTCCCATGCCTCGGCAGCAGTCACGCTGAGAATCGGGGCCATGAGCCGGAGCAGGCCGTCAAGGATGCGGTGCAGGACAGTCTGGGCGGCCCGGCGGCCGGGTGCATTGGTACCAGAGCAGTAAAGCCGGTCTTTGAGAATGTCCGCATAGAGGCTGGACATGGTGATGCCGCAGAAGTTAAGCAGGCCGTGATAAATAGCATGAAATTCATAGTCACTATAAGCCTTGTCCACCCGGCGCACCAAGTCGGCAAAACGGGCTAAAGCCCAGCGGTCCAACTCACTGAACTGGTCCGGCCCGACGCTGTCCTTGGCTGGGTCAAAGTCGCTGAGATTGGAGAGCAGGAAACGGACAGTGTTGCGCATTTTGCGGTAGGCATCTGAGACGTGCCTGAGTATCTCTTCCGAGACCTTGATGTCGTCGCGGTAGTCTTCGCTCGCCACCCAGAGGCGGAGGATTTCCGCACCAAATTTGTCGATCATCTCCTGCGGCAGGATGACATTGCCCAGCGACTTGGACATCTTTTTGCCCTTGCCATCAACCACATAGCCGTGGGTCAGCACACCGTTGAACGGTGCTCTGCCGCGTGTGCCAACTGAGGTGAGCAGGGAAGACTGGAACCAGCCCCGATGCTGATCGCTGCCCTCAAGATACAGATCTGCTGGCGAGCGCAGGCCGTCCCGCTGCTCCAGCACCGCCGCATGACTGACTCCTGAGTCAAACCAGACATCAAGAATATCATGCTCTTTCTCGAACTTGCTGCTGCCGCAGGCGCATTGGACTCCTTCAGGAATAAAGTCCGCAGCATCACGCTGAAACCAAGCATCTGCCCCTTCCTTTTCAAAGATGGCCTCAATCCGCTCGCAGACCGCCTTATCCTTGAGGATTTCACCACAGTCCGCGCAGGTGAGCACGGTCAGCGGCACACCCCAAGAACGCTGGCGGGACAGGCACCAGTCAGGTCGTCCCTCAACCATGCCATGAATCCGCTGCTCGCCCCATGCCGGTGTCCAGCGCACTTCCTTGATCGCTTGCAGAGCTTTCTGGCGCAGCTCATTCTGCTCCATAGAGATGAACCACTGTTTGGTGGCCCGGTAGATGACCGGCTTCTTGCAGCGCCAGCAGTGCGGGTAGGAGTGATCAATCTCGCTTTCTTTGACCAAAACCCCGGCGGCAGCCATGTCGTCGTTGATTTCCCGGTTGACCATAGGGATGCGCCGCCCGGTGTACTTGCCCGCCTCGCCTGTGTACTGGCCGCCATCATCCACCGGTGAAAGCACTTCCAAACCGTAGCGCAGACCAGTCAGATAGTCGTCCGCACCGTGACCAGGCGCAGTATGCACGCAGCCAGTGCCGGAATCAGCCGTGACATAATCAGCCAAGACAATCAGCGAATCGCGCTCAAAGAAAGGATGGCGGCACTTCCGGCCCTCCAAGCCTTTGGCTGAAAAGGTACAGATGATGCGGTACTCAGTAATGCCGAAGTCCTCAAAACATTGTTCCACCAGCTCTTGGGCAAGAATCCAGATTTCATCCCGCACTGCCACTGCGGCATAGACAAAATTTGGGTGAAAGGCTACGGCCATGTTGGCAGGCAGTGTCCACGGAGTGGTGGTCCAGATCAGAACGCGGATTTTCGCTTCCTGCCCAGCCAGCTCAGGAATCACGTCGCCGACAGCCTCGGCCAGCGGAAACTTGACGTAAATGGAAGGCGAGGTGTGGTTGTAGTATTCTACCTCAGCCTCGGCCAAAGCGGTGCGGCAGGTTGAGCACCAATAGACCGGCTTTTTCGAGCGCACTACCCCGCCGTTGAGCAGGAATTTATTGAACTCGCGGGCAATGGCGGCCTCGTAGCCGCAGCTCATGGTCAGATAGGGATCGTCCCAGTTGCCCAAAACCCCAAGCCGCCGAAACTGCTCCTTCTGAGCTGTGACCCACTGTTCCGCGTATCTGCGGCAGGCAGCCCGCTTTTCCAAGATGGAAATGACCTCTTTGCGCTCGCCCAGTTCCTTATCTACATTGTGTTCGATGGGCAAACCGTGGCAGTCCCAGCCCGGCACGTAGGGAGCCTGAAAACCAGCCATGCGCCGGGATTTCAGAATAATATCTTTGAGCACCTTGTTAAAGGCCGTGCCAAGATGAATATTGCCGTTGGCATAAGGCGGGCCGTCATGGAGAATGAACAGGGGTCTGTCTGCCGCAGCCTGCTGGAGTTTTTCATAGAGCTGCTCGTTGTCCCAGCGGGCCAGATACTGCGGCTCTTTCTGGGTCAGGCTGGCTTTCATGTTGAACTTTGTTTTGGGCAGATTCAGAGTGTCCCGGTAGTCCATTGCTGTTCTCGTGGATAGGAAGAGGATAATATCTTGTTATTCTGACGGTTCAGCTATGCTGTCTGGTTTACGGCAAGTCATTTTGATATAACTGCAAGAGTTTACCCTGAACCGAAGAAGATGCAAGGGAAAACAGCCTCCTGGCCGTATCTGACCAAAGCTGCTACCAATTTCTGTTAGTAAGCTCCCGGCTTTACCAAGAGAGTCTCACTTACTCCACTGTCACGCTTTTAGCCAGATTACGTGGCTGATCTACATCACAGCCCCGGCGACAAGCAATCTCGTAGGCAAGAAGCTGGGCTGGGATCGTGTAAAGCAGCGGATTCATCTCCTCATGTACCTTGGGCAAATAGAGTACATCCTCTGTCAGGGTAGCCAGATGGGTGTCACCTTCCGTACCGATCAGCAGCAAGCGACCTTGACGAGCCTTGATTTCCTCTACATTAGAAATGCTCTTCTGATAAACAGAGTCCTGCGGTACTAAAGCCATGATTGGCATATCCTTGTCAATCAGAGCAATCGGGCCATGTTTCAGCTCGCCAGCAGCATAACCTTCGGCGTGGATATAGGAGATTTCCTTGAGCTTGAGCGCACCTTCCAAGGCAATTGGGAAATTCAAGCCACGTCCGATAAAGAGGAAGTCCCGTGCATCATAGTACCGTTCTGTCAGCTCTTGAATTTGCTGTTGAATAGCGGGCAGCACCGCATTGATCACTGGCGCAATGCCAATCAGCGCAGTACCCAACTCTTGCAGCGTAACCGCATCAACAGTCTGCCGTGCTTGAGCCAAGTGCAGGGTGAGCAAGAAAAGGGCAGCAAGTTGGCTGGTAAAAGCCTTGGTTGAGGCTACGCCGATTTCTGGCCCAGCGTGGGTATAGACTACTCCGTCTGCCTCCCTAGTCATGGTTGAGCCAACCACATTGCAGATCGTGATTACTTTAGAGCCAAGCGAGGCCGCCAACCGGATACCAGCCAAGGTGTCAGCAGTCTCACCAGACTGAGAGATGGATACGGTCAGGACTCGTTCATTGAGGAGCAGCTTGCGGTAGCGGAATTCAGAGGCAATATCCACATCTACCGGAATGCCAGCCCATTTTTCAATCCAGTATTTAGCCACCAAAGCTGCGTGCCAAGAGGTGCCACAGGCAACTAAGGCGATTCGTTGAATCTGACCTAATTCTTTATCGTTTAGGCCAATTCCAGGCAGGTCGATTTTGCCGGTATCAGGAATAATGCGCCCACTAATGGTTTGCAGGATAGCCTGTGGCTGCTCGTAAATCTCTTTAAGCATGAAATGACGGAAGCCGCCTTTTTCAGCCATTGCTGCATTCCAATCAATGGTACGAATGTCCTTCTTAATCTCCTTGCCGCTTTCAATGCCAATGATTGAATAGGTGCCTTTATCTAAGATGGCCAGTTCGTGGTCATCGAGAAAGATCACTTGGCGGGTGTAAGGCAGCAGGGCGGGGATATCGGAAGCAATATGGCAGGCATCGTCACTCAAGCCCATAACGAGCGGGCTTTGGTTGCGGGCTGCGACAATGCGCCCCGGTTCCTTGGCCCATAGCACACCAAGAGCATAGGAGCCTTCCACCCGTGCGAGAGCTTGGCGTACCGCTGCAACAAGATCCTTATCAAGGTACTTTTCAATCAGATGGGCAAGTACTTCCGTATCTGTCTGCGAAGAAAAGACATGACCTTCGGCCAGCAATTCCTGTCTTAAACTGCTATAGTTCTCAATAATGCCATTATGCACGACCACTAGCTCGCCAGTGCAGTCAGTGTGCGGATGGGCGTTGTCTTCAGTTGGCGCGCCGTGGGTGGCCCAGCGAGTGTGGCCTAAGCCGGTATAAGTTTCAGCACCGATGCAAGCATCTGCGACCTTTGCCAGATTGCCCAGCTTGCCTGCGGCTCGGAAGCGGATAAGCTGCTTCTCCTGCTGATAAACCAGACCGGCAGAGTCATAGCCCCGGTATTCCAGCCGCCGCAGACCTTCCAAAAGCACAGGGACAACTTTTCGGCTCCCTGTATAGCCAACTATTCCGCACATAATGATTCCTTGGTAAAAACTGTATATTCAGGACGATGCTTGCGACTCAATCAAGCATGTAGATGCAGCGATGGTAGCATATCTCTGCTCTGAAAAACACTGAAAAGTTGAGGATGGTTTAAGCTCGGCAAGTCCTGATTAGCTCCGGTTGATCTCATCAAGCTGACTGTTCAGAGTCCATAGATCATACAAATAGCCGAGAAGAAAGAAACCACCAGTGCATAGCCAGAGAATACCGGTTAACCATTTGCCCATGTACATACGATGCGCCCCAAACATACCAAGAAAGACGAGTAGCAGCCATGCCGCATTGTAATCCTTGCTGCCGGATGTGAAGCGGAGATCAGCCTCTTTATCCATGCCGGGAATGAGGAAAAGATCAACAATCCAGCCGATCAACAAGAGACCTCCCGTAAAGAACCATATCGTACCGGTAATTGGCTTGCCGTAGTAGAAACGATGGACACCAAGGAAACCGAAAATCCAGAGAATGTAGCCCATTGTCACGCTGTGTGAACCATTGCTTACCATGTTTGCTCTCCTTTGATTTTTGCTTTGAGCGTTGCAATCCGCTGCAACGAGGACTGAATTCGTTCGCTAGTCACCGCACCTGTGTCTAAGAGTTCTTGGACAGCAGCTATACCTTCAGTCAGCGCGTCCTGTCTGCGCTGGAGATTATTGCCAATAATCAACAAGTCTGAGCCAGCTAAGACTGCCTGCTGCACTGCCTCGCGAAAGCCATACCTGTTGGTAATTGCTTTCATTTGCAGATCATCCGTGACGATCAGCCCGGTAAAGCCAAGCTGCTTTCGGAGCAGACCCGTGACAAGGGCAGGGGAGAGGCTGGCGGGCAAGTCCAAGGGTTCTAAGCCGCGCTGCACCAGATGCGCAGTCATCACCGCATCAGCAAAACCATCTTGAATGAGCAGACGATACGGCTCTAGTTCTGTCTCTTGCCAGTCCTCTGTACTATCAACAAAGCCAAGGTGGGTGTCTCCGCTGGCACTGCCATGACCGGGAAAATGCTTCAGGCAGCAGGCAATGCCGTGCTGATGATGGGCCGCAATAAAGGCAGAACAATGGGCAGCAACGTGTTCGGCCTTGTCGCCAAAACTACGGCCATAGCGGGCAATAATTGGGCTGGCAGGATTCAGATTGAGGTCTGCGACTGGAGCCAAATTGAAGTTAATGCCATACTGGGCAAGCGTTGCCGCCATTGCTGCTGCGGCAGGCGCAGTTGTGCTTCTCGGCTCGCCTTTGCCGAGTTCTTCTGCTGATTGCGTGGCCGGAAAACCATTCCGCTCTTTGAGACGACAGACCTTGCCACCTTCCTGATCAACAGCAACAAGGAGAAAATCAGGGGAAAGCTCCTGAAGCTGGGTGGTGAGTGCTTGGAGTTGGGCTGGCGTGCTAAAGTTCTGGACTGAGCCATCTACGTTCCGGTCAAAAAGAAGCACTCCACCGGGCAGACCCTGTGCCAAGGCCGCAGTTAACCAGTGCTCAGGAGTGAGAGCGCAGCCATCAAAGCCGACAAGGAAGAGCTGACCAATATTCATGGACGATCATAACAGAGAGATACTTCGGCAAATGCCAGCGAACGATATGTTGTCAGTATATACAAGCTGCGGTGAAATTCAAGGCCGTAATCCTTCGTCTGTATTCGGAGTCCTTTTTGATTGACCCTTTCTCTTGCCCAAGATAAACTTGACCAAAGTCAATTTCGACCAAGATCAACTATTCAATAACGACTATGGCTGGATTACGGGAGCAAAAGAAACAAAAGAATATAGCCGCTATCATGGAAGCGGCTATATTTCTTTTTGGGGAGAGGGGGTACGAGAATACAACCATTGCTGCTTTGGCTGAGGCTGCTGGTATAGGTAAGGGAACGATCTACTCCTACTTCAAATCAAAGAACGAGATCTTACTTGCCTTTTGCGAGGAAGAACTAGCCTGTATGCACCAAGAGCTACGGCAGACTGTTCCGCAGGCTGGATCGTTAGAGGAAAAGCTGCTGCTGATCTTCATGTGTGAGTTCCGCTATATAACCAAGAACAAGAGCTTTGGTCGTACCCTGATGCGGGAGATAACCTTTCCTCGGCTACTGACCATTGAAAAGTCTAAAGAGATTGAAGAGCAATTCATCCAGATCTTTGTCTCGGTGTTTCAGGAAGCCCAGGACAAGGGCGAGCTGCGCCGAGATATTGAGCTGACCATGACCTGTGGCCATTTTTACGGCCTGTATCTTATGGCTCTTTCTGCTTGGTATTCTGGTCGGCTGCATGGTGAGGAGGACGTTCATGCCTCCTTGCAGATCATGTTCAACCAAGCACTCACTGGTTTACGACCCAAGGACAAAGAAGATGGAGAATCCACCTGAGCCGAAAACTATCCGAGGCAAAGTTGTCCGGTTTGTTCTCTACAACCTGCCGGGCCTACTCTTCATTCTCCTGCTTCTCGGTCTGGCCGTATTCCTTGGCCAGCGGATTAAGGCAGAGAAAGTCCGGCTAGAGACCGAACTCAAAGCAGCCACAGCCGTAGAGAATCCGCCGGTGAATGTGGTCACGCTCCAGATTCAGCCGACTGTACTGCGAGACAAGATCAACCTGCCCGGCCTGATAGAGCCGTGGACGCGCTTAGATTTAATGGCCAAGCTCAGTGGCAGCATTGAGGAAGTCCTTGTCAAGGAAGGCGATCAGGTACAACAAGGCCAGCTTATTGCCCGGCTAGAGAGCAAAGAGTACCAGATTGCCTTGGATTCGGCCAAGGCTGCTTATGAACTCGCCCAACTCAGCTTCTCTCGTAAGAAGACGCTCCAGAGCAAAGGGATTGCTACCCAAGCCAATTTGGATGAGCAACAGGCGCAGCTCCGCCAGGCCAAGGCCGCTGTAGAGAACGCCGAACTGCAGCTTTCCCGTTGCCGAATTACTGCGCCCATTGCTGGGGTGATCAGTCGTCTTGATGCCAAGATTGGCTCGGTGGTCAATCAGATGGTGCCTGCCTCGATTGCAGAGATCCTTGCCCTTGATCGGGTCAAGGCTATAGTTTCTATCCCTGAATCTGATGTGGTTGCAGTGCGCAAGCTGAACAAGGTAGAGGTGGAGATTCAAGCTCTTGGCAATGAGAAGGTTCTTGCCCCAGTCTATTTCCTTGCCCCAGCCACGGAAACGCAGGCTCATGTGTACCACTTAGAGCTGGCTCTGCCTAATCCAGAGCATCGTATTCTGCCGGGCATGTTTGTCCGGGCCAATATTGTTAAGAAGGTGCAAGAACAGGCTCTTGCCGTGCCGCTCTTCTCCGTCATCTCCCGCGATAAGGAGCAGTTTGTCTATGTTGAGGAGAACGGCCTTGCCCGGCGGAGGAACGTGCAGACCGGCTTTCTCGAAGGCTGGCAGGTGCTGATTACCAGTGGCCTCAAGGCGGGTGAACAGGTGATCATCGAGGGCCACCGCAGCGTGGAGGACGGTCAGTCGGTGAAGGCGGTCAAGTCGGTGAGCAGCGTCAGCGAGCTGCTGCCGTGAGACAGGGTGCCCTTGAGAATACCATCGGCTACCCTGCAAACCACAGAGATGCTGGCGGCATCGGATTCCAAGCATGATGCCTCCTGCGGAGTCACTATGCTGACACTTGCCGAGCGACCATGCTGACTCCCAGCGTATCACCATGCTGACTCCCGCGTTACCAGCATACTGGTACTTGGCTTACCACCATGCTGGTACTTGCCGAGCGACCATGCTGACTCCCGCGCTGCCAGCATGGTCACTCCGAATGCTATACAACCAACGAACACAGGTGCGCAGGCGATGACGAATGAAGAACTGCTGAAGGTGATAGAGGAGGCAAAGGCAAGCGGGTCGACGAGGCTTAACCTGAGCGAAAATGAACTCACGACCCTACCTCCTGAAATTGGCCAACTTACAAGCCTGACGGAGCTTAACCTCGGCGGCAATCGGCTCACCAACCTGCCGCCGGAAATCGGCCAGCTTACGAAGCTGACGAAGCTTTACCTCGTCGGCAACCAGCTCACCAGCCTGCCGCCAGAAATCTGCCAGCTCACGAAGCTGACGGAGCTTTACCTCGGCGACAACCATATCACAGACCTGCCGCCGGAAATCGGCCAGCTTACGAAGCTGACGAAGCTTTACCTCGTCGGCAACCAGCTCACCAGCCTGCCGCCAGAAATCTGCCAGCTCACGAAGCTGACGAAGCTTTACCTCGGCGGCAACCCCCTCACCTCCCCGCCGCTTGAGATCGCCAAGAAAGGCATCGAAGCCATCCGCCGGTATTTCGATGCACTTCAACATGGTACACAGATAACATGTGGCGACCAGAGTCCGTGTATTAATATTCATACAAATGTAACGGTAAAAGTAGCAGACCAACCCCTCAACGAGGTGAAAGTCCTCCTCGTTGGTGACGGTGCGGCAGGCAAAACCTCGTTAGTTAAGCGGCTCCTCGGCGAGGTGTTTGACAAAGACGAAGACACCACCCACGGCATCAGCATCCGGGGCTGGGATGTGGAGGCGGGCGGCACGCCGATCAAGGTCAACATCTGGGACTTTGGCGGGCAGGAGATCATGCACGCCACGCACCAGTTCTTCCTGTCCAAGCGCAGCCTCTACGTCCTCGTGCTCGATGGCCGCAAGGACGAACGGCCCGAATACTGGCTCCAGCACATCGAGAGCTTTGGCGAGGACTCGCCGGTTTTAGTCGTGCTCAACAAGCAGGACAGCAACCCCTCGTTTGACCTCAACCGTCCTTTCCTGCTGGAAAAGTACAAAGGCATCCGCCGCTTCTTCCGCACCTGCTGCGCTGACGGCAGGGGCATCGCCCAGTTCAAAGAAGCACTCATAGACGAGCTGGGCAAGGTGCCGATGATCGGCATCCGTTGGCCGCAGAGCTGGTTTAAGGTCAAGCAGCGCATTGAGCAGATGCAGTGTCCCTACATCAGCCGCGAGGACTACGGCGACCTCTGCGCAGAGGCGGGTCTTGCCGGTGAGGACAACCGCGAGACGCTGGTGGATTTCCTCCATGATCTCGGCGTGGCCGTGCATTTCAAGGACTACATCATCAACACCATCCATGTGCTTAACCCAATCTGGGTGACGAATGCAGTCTATAAGCTGATCAATGCCCAGCAGACTGCCGACCGCAAAGGCCGCCTTTGCTTGGATTGCTTAGGAAACATCCTGACGCAGGGCCGCAGCGAGCAATACTCCTACCCGGCTCACACTCATGCTTATGTTGTCGAGCTGATGCGGAAGTTCCAGCTCTGCTGGCGCATTGGCGAGAATGCAGTGCTCATCCCACAACTCCTGCCAGTGCCAGAGCCAGACTTCACCTTTGACTACAGCAGCGCGCTGGGCTTTGTACTGCATTATCACAGCTTCCTGCCGCCCTCGGTCATGCCCCGTTTCTTGGTCAAAAGGCATGAGCAGATCAAGGAAGGTCTCTGCTGGCGCACTGGTGCGGTGCTGTACGACAAGGACAGCCACAGCGAGGCGGTGGTCAAGGCGGATATGGAGGCCCGGCGCATTTATCTCTGGGTGAATGGCCCGCGCCGCAAGGAATACCTCAGCTTCCTCTGGTTCTCGCTGCGGGAGATCAACAGCAGCTTTGAGAAGCTGGCCGTGAGCGAGCGGATTCCGATGCCGGATGACCCTACGTGCAGTGCTGATTACCAGACCTTGATCAGATACGCCGAGCAGGGTTCGGACATCTATATTGCCGAGGGTTCAGGCAAGATGTACAGCGTGCGTCAGCTCATCGGCTTGGTGGAGCCAGCAGGAGAAGAGGAGATGCGTCAACTGATGCGTAAGATAGAGACCCATCTTGATAAGAAGGAGTCAGGCTCGGAAGTATTCAACAGCCTATTCCTGTTTAAACCAAGCATCTTTGGAGTTAGCTTCAACCTCAGTGAGGCATTCAAACGCCTCCTCGCCACGCAAAGGGGAAAGTAGGGGCAAAAAATCTTTTGCCCCTACACGATGAATGGACCAACCCGTATGGGCACGAGATCAGTCACAGCATAGCGTGAAGGCGGGTGACAGTAGGCCGTCACGCTGGGTAACAGTAGGCTGTTACTTACGGTGACGCTAGGCCGTTACTCTGAGTGACGCTACGCTGTCACGTGCAACGAGCCGATGCAGTCCAAACAATACACAGCAACCTAAGCACCATGATTATCTCTGACACAGCAGTCAAACAAAACATCGCCGTGATGGTTCTCGGTGTCCTGATTTTGCTCATCGGCACCTACAGCTACTTGACCCTGCCGCGCGAGGCAGAGCCAGATGTTAGCATTCCCCATGTCTTTGTTTCGACCAACTACCGGGGCGTGGCTCCCGGCGATATGGAGACCTCGGTCACCATTAAGATTGAGAACAAGCTCAAGGGGCTGGATGGAGTCAAGAACATCAAGTCGGTGAGTGCTGAGGGCGCGTCCATGATTGATGTCGAGTTCCTCACTGGCATTGATATTGATGACGCGCTGCGCAAGGTCAAGGATAAGGTGGATGAGGCCAAGAACGACCTGCCCACAGACTTGGAAGATGACCCCAGCGTCTTTGAGGTCAACATCTCCGAGATGCCGATCTTGATCTACTCGCTCTCTGGCACCTGCGGCCTGCATTCTCTGAAGCAGATTGCTGACGATCTGAAGGACGAGATCGAGGCGGTGCCGGGTGTGCTTGAGGCAACTGTCACGGGCGGCCAGGAGCGGGAGATCCGCGTTGAGGTCTCTGCGGAGAAGCTGGCTTATTACGGCCTGACCATCAACAGCCTGCAAGCGGCGGTGCAGAGTGAGAACAGTAATACCTCTGGGGGTGCTCTCCACCTTGGTGATGGCAAGTTCCAGTTGCGGGTGCCAGGTGAGTTCAGTACGCCAGAGGAACTCTACGGACTGGTCGTGGCCTCGCATAAAGGGCAGCCCGTGTATCTGAAAGACGTGGCCACGGTCTATGACGGCTTTAAGGAGGAGAGTAGCCGCTCACGCATGAACAGTCTGCCTGCGGTCAACATTGCCGTGAAGAAGCGGGTAGGGGAGAACATCATTGCCATTGCTGGGGAAGTAGAGAAGATCCTAGAGAAGCGGCAACCAAGCTGGCCCAAGGGCACCGAGATCACCAAGGTACTGGACAAGGCCAAGGACACCGAGACGATGGTTGCGGACTTGGAGAATAACATCCTTACGGGCCTAGCCTTGGTCTTGGGAGTTATCTTCTTTGCTATGGGCTTCCGCAACGCGGTGATGGTCAGCTTGGCCATTCCCTTTTCCATGCTGCTCTCCTTCACCATTCTCCAGATGCTGGGCATTACCCTGAACATGGTTGTCCTGTTCAGCTTAACCCTTGCCTTGGGCATGTTGGTGGATAATGCTATCGTCATTATCGAGAACATCTACCGCTTCATGGAACAAGGTGCGGGCCGGGTAGAGGCAGCAATGAAGGCTACCTCAGAAGTGGCTATGCCGGTCATAGGCTCAACCCTGACCACCTTGGCTGCCTTTACCCCTATGCTCTGGTGGCCAGGCATCATGGGCGACTTCATGAAGTACCTGCCCTTAACCTTAATCATCACCCTGACTGCCAGCCTCTTTGTGGCCTTGGTGATTAACCCGGCCTTTGCCTCTCTGTTCATGAAGATCCCGAAAAGGGCCGCAGCAACAGCGGATCTCTCTTGGGAGCAGCCGATTGAGATTCAGGGGCTGCTCTTGCGCTCGTATGCAGGACTGCTCCGCTTCTGCCTGCGCCACCCTCTGGTGCTCTTGGCCTGTGCCGTCTTTGCAATGGTCTTCATGATTCAAGGTTGGTTGCTGCAGGTGGGTCTGAAAACGCCCGTGGAGTTCTTTCCCAGCACGGAGCCAAAGGGCATCTATGTCAATGCTGACATGCCAGAAGGTGCTGACCTCAACTACATTGACAAGATCCTTGGGCAGATAGAAAAGGCAGTAGCAGGGCAAGGCAGGGCGGATGGCCCCAGTGATCTGAAGAATGTCAGAATCATCTACACCAAGGCGGTCTCGGCCAGCACGGGCAGCTCGGCCTTTGAGACCAACACCCCCAATCACGTGGGGATTCGCTTTCTTGATTTGACTGAGCGTTCCGAGTCCAGCCGCGCCACCGTGGAGCAAATCAGAAAGCGGATTGCGGAGATACCAGGGGCAAAGCTGACCGTGGCTTTAGAGGCAGAAGGGCCACCTACTGGTGCGCCAATCAATATTGAGATTGCTGGCGACAACTTTGCGGTGCTGGGGATGCTTGCCAAGAAGATCAAAGCAGCCCTTGCCAAGCTGCCGCATATTGAGGATATCCGCGACAACTATGTTGAGGGAACGCCCTCGGTGCAAGTGCGGATAGACCGGCAAAAGGCCGCCTATTTCGGCCTGAGCACCGGCACCATTGGCTTTGCCCTGAAAGCGGCCTATAACGGTTTGGTAGTCTCTTCCTTCCGGGACGGCAGCGATGACTACGACATCACGGTTCAGCTCCCAGAAAAAGACCGGCAGGTCACGGATGTACTGCGCGAGCTGCTGCTTCCTACGCCCAATGGCACCACCGTGCCTCTTTCAACCATCGCAGACATTGAGGTTACTGGCTCTGTGGGCAATATCAGCCGGATCAACTGCGAGCGGGTGGTGACAGTCAAAGCGAATGTTGATGAAACCAAGGTGACTGGTACGGTGCTGAGAAAGCAAGCTGAGAAGATGCTGGCCCAGATGACCCTGCCGCCCGGCTACCGTATCACCTTCACGGGCGAGAATCAGGATCAACAGGAGTCTGAAGACTTCCTCAGCAAGGCATTCGCCGTGGCTCTGCTCCTGATCTTCCTGATCTTAGTGACCCAGTTCAACTCGGTCAGTCAGCCTTTCCTGATTATGACTTCAGTGGCTCTGTCTATGGGTGGGGCCTTTCTTGGCCTGATGCTCTATAAGATGCCTTTTGGGGTTATCATGACCGGTATCGGTGTGATCTCGCTGGCAGGTGTGGTGGTGAATAATGCCATTGTCCTGATCGACTACACCAACCTGTTGCGAGTACGGGGTATTCCAGTCCGTGAGGCAGTGGTCGCTGCCGGAGCCACTCGCTTGCGGCCTGTGCTCCTGACCGCCATCACCACCATCCTTGGCTTGGTGCCAATGGTCACTGGCGTGTCCTATGACTTCCGCAACTTGGCCATGTCGTGGGTCAGCGAGTCGAGCCAGTTCTGGCAGTCTATGGCTGTAGCGGTCATCTTCGGACTCATGGCCGCCACCTTCCTGACCCTAGTGGTCGTGCCGGTGCTCTACTTCCTGCTGGAACGGACTAAAGAAAGCGTTGTCACGGGAAAAGAGGCGGTGGAGCGGAAAAGGCTGGAGCTGTATCAGGTACTGGCAGGATGAAGCGGGTCTTGACACTATGATTGATTACTCAAATAAAACAGGCCGTTTTCTTCTTAACTTTATCATTTCCTTGGGCATCTCTTTGCTCATCCTCGGCTTGTTAGTAAATGGCTTTAGCAATTCAACTGAAGAAGCTCTTCGCCCGCGTTTATTCTCTATTTTAACGCACACCTCTCTTCTTTGCGTGGCTCTGTATGCGGTGACTGGCTTTAGTCAAGCATTCTTTCGTATGCTTCGTTACCGGCTGATTCTAGCTAGTACCATTGAACGCAGAACCTTGCCCAGCCTGTTTCATCTCCTGATCGTTACCATAAGCCGAAACATGTTTGTGGATATGTTCCCAGCCCGCCTTGGTGAACTGAGTTACATCGCCATGCTTAATAAGGGCTATAAAATCGGCGTAGATGCCTGTCTGTCCTCTCTAGCAATTTCCTTTGTTTTCGATCTGCTTGCCTTAGCCCTCCTCCTTCTTGCCATTATGGCTTGGCAGCTCTTGGTAGCTGATTTTCAGCTGTGGTTGATCGGGGTATTTCTGGTGATCTTAGCAGCCAGCGCAATCCTCCTCCTCTTTTTATACCCTGTTCTGCAATGGGTTAGCAGGCAACTGCACCGCTTTCGTAATGCTACTTGGGCGGGTAAACTCATTAAATTGACGGAAGACACCGCTGCCGCCTTAGAGCAAGCTCGGCAGGCTAAAATTGTTGGTAAAGTGCTGCTGTTATCACTCGCAGTCCGGCTTTTCAAGTACCTTGGCTTATATCTTCTCTTTCTTGGCGTGGTGCTCCCTTCTTTTCCCAATTTTACTCACGAACTTGCCGCTGTTCTGGTCGCCTTAGTGAGCGCAGAAGCAGGCAGTGCCCTGCCGGTGCCTTCCTTCATGAGCTTTGGCACGTATGAGGCAGGAGGCGCGATGGCCTTAACAGTTCTTGGTGCTGCCTATTTTACCTCAGTCCTTGTTATGCTGGCTCTGCACATCTGGAGCCAAGTTATTGATTACAGCGTCGGCACCTGCGCCATGATATTGTTTGTTTTTGCCGTTGGTAAAACAAGTGACATAGAGCAAATCCGAACTGGAAAACAGAAAAAACTACTCCTGCTGGCTGGAAGCGTGCTGACTATCGGGCTAATCCTCTTTGCTTTGCAGATGCGGTCAGTAAAGAAAATGGGAGCCTTTATTCCGCCTAAGCCGGGCGAGCCAGTGTCTGTTGTTGCGGAAGGACAGCAGGATAATCCAATCCTTGCCAAGCTGCGTGGTTTTGTTATCTGGAGTAGCAACCGCTTTGGCAATCACGATTTAGTTATGCTGACTCTGCCAGACCGAAAACTGAGCCGCCTGACCACTGATCCACATACCGAGTATTTTCCTCGTATCTCGCCAGATGGCACTCAAGTAGTTTTCTGCCGCTCGCAGGAACTATGGGTTTCGCAACGGAACAACTACCCTTGGGATACTTGGCTCCTTGACCTGCCTACGGGCAAAACTCGCCTGCTCGCGAAAAATGCCAATGTGCCCACTTGGTCAGCGGATGGCAGCAAGGTTTATTTTCAGCGCAATGCAAACCAGTTTGTTGAATATGATCTTGCCACAGGGAAGGAGACTGTGGTATTTGAAACAGGAAGGAATCTGCCGCTCCCCGCCTCAGTCACCCTTGAAACTCCAGCTTGGAGTGAAATACGACAAACTCTAGCAGTGACGCTTCGAGATGGAAAACGAGGTACGTTTTTGATTCATCAAGACAAATCGCTCCAACAGGTTGGTGATGGCTGCGAGCTAAACTGGTCGCCTGATTCCTCGTTTCTCTATCAGGTTGATCATGATAAAAAAGGAAATAATGTTTTTTATAAAGTTAATCCTGATACGCTGGAACGGACGATTTGGTTTGACTCGCCAACAGAATACAGCCACGAGTATTTCCCCAAGATTTCTAATACGGGCAATGTGTTGGTTTATGGAGCCAGCACCGGTGGGCATGAGCATGACACAGCAGATTACGAGATTTTCCTCTGGCCGATTGGCTCACCGATGAGCAACACGGCACGCTTGAGCTTTCATACCGGCAATGATAACTGGCCGGATGTATTTTTGTATTAGAAGACAGAAAAGAATATGAATAAATTTATGCTCTATGCCTTTGTTACAATTTTGTTTGTATTTATGACTGCCCTTATGATAGGGCCTCGCGTTCCAGATGAAAAGCAGAGAACATATTGTGTTCATAATATTTATATAAATAATTTCTTTGGTTTTTCACTGAATTGCGATTCGCCTGATTTTATTATACTGGCAAGTAACCCAAGTAAACTACTCGAAAAAAATAATGTTAGGCAAGATCGGCCAGGTTTTGTTTTTTTTGCTACAATTATCAAATTTGCAATATCCTTAATAGAACCTGAGGTAGAAGGGTATACATTATTACGAATCGGAAAGAGTACTAAATACATTCCTATGGAATATGTTTATACATATTATACATATATAATTATAAATATTTTATTTATACTCGGCTCTTTCTTTTTATTTGTAAAAATAAACAACTTTAATTCATGGTTTATCCTATTTTTCTTAGGATTACTGCTTATTATAAATGATATTACGAAAGCATTTGTATTATCTCCGCATAGCCAGATGTTAAACATTTTTTCCCCACTTTTTTGTTTGTGGAGTTTTTTTGAAGTTGTCAAACATAATATGTTTAAAAAAATATCGATCTTCTTTGTTTCAGTATTAACTGGAATTCTAATTACCACTTATGCAAGTTTTTTCTTGTTTCTCCCTGCTGTTCTTATTCCTGCGATTTTAATAGAGAAACCTTTTCAAACACTAGCTGCTGCTATCCGCTTCCTATGGCGTTCTGTTATTATTATTTGTTTAACAATATTGCCATCCTTATTATGGTATCTTTACGTATTATACAAGACGGGCAGCTTTTATTCCCATTCAACAGAAGCCTATCATCACGTTGTGTGGATGAAGGATGCTTTGCAAGACGGCTTGTTTGTTCTTGTATCAAAATTATTCAATAATACAATTCAGCTTATTGGTTTTGCTGGAAAACAAGGTTGGATACTTTTGATAGTTCTGTTGCCATTTATCATGGGACGTTCTGAAGATAAGATTCAATGGCAAGCCTTGCTTCGGTCACCGATGGTGATTGGCAGCATATTTATCTCTGTTCTATTTCTTGTTTTCTTTGCAATGGTTGGCTTGATTGTAGAGCGTGTTGCATATACAGCTATTCCTCCCATGATTGTCTTGAGTGCTTATATCATGCAACATTTAGAGCAGAAGAGTACATCTTTGGCCTACCGCTTAACCCCTGTTATAATTTTCACCTATGGAATTTACGAAATAGTGAAAGACGGCCCGTATTCATAGAAAATACCGTGAATAAAAAAACTCTATTTCAGACAAAACAATAGTTTGACAAATATATTCGAGAATGAAACTTTCCGTCGTCATCCCAATATACAACGAAGAAGAAAACATCAATCCGCTCTACGATGAGCTAAAAGCGGTATTGAATACCCTTGAGCATGAACACGAAATAGTCTTTGTGGATGATGGCTCACGCGACAACAGTCTTGCCCTGTTAGAGAAAATCCAACAACAAGATGACAAGGTCGTCGTGGTCTCTTTCCGTCGCAACTTTGGCCAGACAGCAGCCATGTCTGCTGGTTTTGACTATGCCACTGGTGACGTGATTGCTACTTTGGATGGCGATATGCAGAACGATCCGCATGATCTGCCAATGTTTCTCACCAAAATGGCAGAGGGCTACGACTTGGTCAGTGGCTGGCGTTACAAGCGACAGGACCCTTTCCTTAACCGTCGCCTACCCTCAATGATTGCCAACAAGATCATCTCGATAGTGACCGGTGTGCATCTCCACGACTATGGCTGCACCCTAAAGACCTTCCGCAAGGAGATTACTCAAGGCATTCACCTGTACGGCGAAATGCACCGTTTCATCCCAGCTATTGCCAGCGGCGTGGGCAGCCGGATCGCCGAGGTCAGAGCTAACCATCGGCCCCGTCGTTTTGGTACATCCAAGTATGGCATTTCCCGCACCTTACGGGTAGTGCTGGATCTGATGACGGTCAAGTTTCTCCTCACCTTTTCCACTCGCCCTATCCACATTTTCGGAATGTTGGGTCTAGCCAGCGGTGGCCTCGGCTTTGCCGTCGCCCTAGTCATGACAGTACAGCGGACTTTCTTTGGGATGCCCCTTGCTGACCGTCCCCTGCTCTTGCTGGCTGTGCTGCTTATTTTTATGGGCATCCAGTTTGTCTCTATCGGTCTGCTCGGCGAGCTGCAAGTGCGTACCTACCACGAGTCGCAGAATAAGCCAATCTACGTGGTGCGTAAGGTATTCGGGAAACAGGAAGGCAAGTGACCACTGCGGTCAATATCGTCATTCCAAATTGGAATGGGCTGCGCTTTTTACCGGACTGTCTTGCCTCTCTTCAGCGGCAGCAGTTTACTGCATGGCAGATTACGGTGGTGGATAATGGTTCGTCTGACGGTTCTATAGACTATCTACGGACTAATGAGGTAAAGCTCATTGCTTTGCCGGAAAATCGGGGCTTCAGTGCAGCAGTGAATGCGGGTATTCTGAGCAGCAATGCGCCCTATATTTTTCTGCTCAATAACGACACCGAGCTACCGCCAGACTGTCTGCATCATCTGCTCAAGGCAGCAGATGCTCTGCCAGAATATGATGTGTTCGCACCCAAGATGCTCAGTTTCCATGAACGCGACATGCTGGATGGTGCTGGTGATGCTTTTCTGCGCGGTGGGGCGGGTTATCGACTCGGCACGATGGAGAAGGACAGCGCGCTTTACAGTCAGGCTGGGCCAATCTTTGGGGCCTGTGCTGGAGCGGTTCTGTATCGCCGTTCACTTTTTGACCGTATCGGCCTGTTTGACGAGGACTTCTTTGCCTATTTAGAAGATGTTGATTTTAATCTACGACTGAATCGAGCAGGCGGCAAGGCGTGGTATGTTCCAGAAGCCAAGGTCTATCATATTGGTAGTGCAAGCAGTGGCTCGAAATTCAATCCCTTTACGATTCGCCTGTCCACCCGCAACTCTGTCTATGTCCTGCTCAAGCACTATTCGCTGGTACTCTTCCTGCGCTTCTTGCCAGTGATAGCTATTTATCAGTTTTGCTGGCTACTGTTCTCCATCAAGAAAGGCCATCTGCGGGCTTACTGTCAAGGTATGGCTGAGGCTTTTACTGGCTGTGGCAAGATGCGCAAAAAACGGCAAGAGCTTTGCCTGTATGATCGTATAAGTGAAGCAGAATTTGCTGCTTGCCTCAGTAAAGCAGAACACGCGGCAGTTGCTTCCATCATGCGCAGACGCTGCGAACAGAGCAAGGGAAACAGCTTGCTGCGGCTCTATCAGCGGCTTTTTTAGCCCTTCAACACAATCGTCACAGCAAAGCCCTTGGGTTGCAGGTTGTGAGCTGAGACCGTACCACCGCAGCTCTCCACGCAGGTCTTGACAATGGCCAGCCCTAGTCCTACACCACCAGAGTCGCTGTCGCGGGAAGGTTCCGGGCGGAAGAATGGTTCAAAGAGGCGGTCAAGATATTCCTCAGCCACGCCAGAGCCGCAATCTGCAACGGTAATCGCCACCTGCCCTTCCCGCGCCTGAGCAGCAACCTTGATTGGCCCAGCGTTGCCTGCATATTTAACTGCATTGCGGAGCAGATTGGCAATAGCTCTGGTGAGCAGCTCCGTAGAGGCCGTGACCTGCATTGTTGCTTCGATCCGCACCTCAATAGTAGCAGCAGAGGAAGATTCCCGCCGTACTGATGCCTGTACCACTGGCAGGAGCGTAATCTGCTCAAGTTGTACTGCTTGGCGACGCATCTCAGCCCGTGAAAAGGCGAGCAGTTCGCCGATCAGGTGCGACAGATGATCAACGTCTTCCATCACATCCTGAACCCGCTCCTGATTCGCCCCCTCAAGCCGCTGCTCCAGCACTCCAAGGCCAAACTGAATACGGGCCACCGGCGACCCCAGCTCATGCGAGACATCGCCCAAGAACCGCTTTTGCCCTTGGACAAAGGCGGACAAGCGAGCAGTCATGTGGTTGATAGTCCGGGCCAGCCTCCCAATCTCATCCGTCCTTGGCTCATGAATAGAGACAGTAAAGTTGCCCTTGGCAATCTCTTCAGCAGCTTGGGTCATTCGTGCCAAGGATTGGGTGATACTGCGGATCATGGGCAGCCAGAAGAGAACAGATATCACGATGACAACCGCAGCAGCAGCCATCCACGGCAGAGGATCAAAGAAGAAGCCCTTGCCCGTAATGGAATCTGACACAGCCAGCAGCAGGACTGGCAGGTGGCGGTAGGAGGCTTCCAAGAAGAGCGGCAGACGGATACCAAACCACCAGCGGGCAGGCTTGCCACTGTGCATGATCAGGTGTGGTTTTTGATTTTCTAGCCCTGCTGAATGAGCCGCCATTCTCGGTGGCCCACGCCGCTGGAGGATATTCTCAGCTCGTGCCAGTACATCTTGGGGAATATCCTTTTTCTTCTTAGGTGGGAAGACGAGACCACCTGGCAGGACGATGAGAAAATCTACGCCATGAATCTGAGCGTAACGACTCAGAATAGTAGACCACTCATCTGGTGGAGTCTGTTCCATGTCATGGGCCATCAGCATTCCAGCAGCACGTAAACGGTCTGCGCCTTGATGACCAA
This sequence comes from Candidatus Electronema sp., assembly GCA_026645415.1. Classification (GTDB taxonomy): domain Bacteria; phylum Desulfobacterota; class Desulfobulbia; order Desulfobulbales; family Desulfobulbaceae; genus Electronema. The sequence continues at coordinate 32,944 of JAPEVH010000020.1, read as the reverse complement.
GGAACTCATCCAAGTCCATGCGAACCTGCACTGCAAAGAAGAGGGTTAGGACAGCGGTAAGGAGGAGGAGATTGAGAAAGAACCAAGTAAGAATCTTGGCAAACAGGGAAGAGGGCAACTTCATGAGATCACGCCTGCTCTGCTTGGGCAATGAACATGTAGCCTGCGCTGCGTACTGTCTGGATAAAGCGGGGCTGACGCGGGTTCTCGCCGAGCTTGCGCCGCAGCGAGGAGATATGTACATCAACAGAACGATCAAAGACATCGTAGTCCCGGCCAGCAACCGCCTCTAGGAGATGGTCGCGAGTCAGCACCCGGCCAGCAGCATTAGCTAAGGTAGCCAGCAGGTCGTATTCCAGCGGAGTGAGGTTCAGCAGTTCCCCGCAGAGACGCACGGTGCGGGAATTCTGCTCAATCTGCAAGTCCGTGAAGCAAAGCACTGGCTCTCCTGCCTCGCTCCGAGTGGTCTCCGCAGCCTGCCAGCGGCGGGTCACCGCCCTAAGTCGGGCCAGCAGCTCACGGGAGGAAAAAGTCTTTGGCAGATAGTCGTCTGCGCCCATTTCCAAGCCGACAATGCGGTCTGTCTCCTCGCCCCGTGCGGTGAGCATCAGCACCGGCACGGTGGATTCCTGCCTAAGCTGTTTCAGCACCTCAAAGCCGTCCATCTGCGGCAGCATCACATCGAGAATCACGGCCTGATACTCCTTCTGCCGGAACAGCACCAGTCCATCCGGGCCGTTGTGCGCCGCTTCTACTTCATAGCCCATTGGCTCCAGATAATCGCCGACCAAGCGGCAGAGCTTCCGGTCATCGTCAATCATGAGGATTTTCATGGTCTCTGCTCTCACTTCCGTTTTTCTCGACCAAGGATTCTTTTGAACAGCCCGTTCAGGTTGAAGGTGATGCCGAAGATACCCGGCTTCAGTACAACAAGGTCGTTGAATATCTCCGCCGCCGACTCCTTGCTGGCAGACTGCTTGTCGATCTTCCGCACAAGGTTCAGCAGCTCATCCTCTCTGGCTGGTTGAACCAAGCCGAGCAGCTTCTTAATACTGTACACTGTATCTGAACCATCGGGAACATAGATGTCGTTGCCCAGCGTGGCGTGTTTCAGCAGGGTCTCATAGTCTGCTGTGCGCTGCGGGTCATCGGGCATGGGCACGCGCTCCCGAACACGGAGCTTCTCAAAGCTGGCGTTGATCTCCCGGAGCGAGTACCAGAGGAAGTGCAGATACTCCTTTCGGTGCGGGCCATTCACCCAGATGTCAATGCGCCGCTTCTCGTAATCCGCCCTGACCACAGCTTCCGAGCCGCTGTCCTTGTCCGTCAGCACCACGCCGGTGCGCCAACAGAGACCAGCCTTGATCTCCTTATGCCTCTTGACGGTGAAGCGGGGCAGGATGGAGAGCGGCAGAAAGTCCTCATACAGGAAGGCGAAGCGGAGCACACTCTTATCGTCAAAGCTGAAGGATGGCTCGGCGACAGAGAGAAGCTGGGGGATGAGCACCCGCTCCCTGTCAAGATCGTAGCACAGCTCGAACTGCTTCATCAGATCGAGGATATACCGGTGCATCGAGGCAGGGAAATCGTACAGCTCCTTGTCCTGCTTTTGCAGAATCTCCGTCAGGCTGTTCACATGCAGGATGCCGCCCTTTTCCGCCACCTGCTCGGCATTGATGATCTTATACACTGCCGTCGTCACCCACTTGGGGTCAAGCACATGGGTGTGCTTCAGCTCAAAGTCCTTGAAATGCACGGCTACGCCCAGATCATGGAGGAAGTCAACCAGCGTTTCCCGGCTACTGTCCTCGGCGATACCTGCCTCTTTGCAGAAGGTTGCGTACTCATCGCAGCTAATGTACGGCTTTGGCATCTGCTCCAGCCGCTGCTTAACCTGAAACCAGCTCTGCGGCCAGCGGATGCCAATCATTTCGACCTTAGCCAGCTCATCATGCAGCACCTTGCGGAAACGGTCTACGCCTTGGCCGGTGGCGCAGGAGGTGCGGTGAAAGCCTTTGATGATCGGATATTTGCCTAGCAGGAAAGGACGATTGAGGTCAAAGGAGGGGTTGGCATCGTGCTTGTTGAGGACAATCAGCACGGGCGAATCCCCGCCAAAGCTCTCGATGTGCCGCAGCCAGTATTCCGCCCGCTCGTCCTTGCGCCCATCAAGAACCAGCACATAGAGGCTACGCCTTGATAGGAAGAACTGGTGCGTAGCGTGCATGATCTCTTGGCCGCCAAAGTCCCAGATATTGACTTTGATCTGCTGGCCTCCGTTGTCCGGTTGCCAGCCCCGGATGTTGATGCCGTGCGTGGTGTCTTCTTCTTTATCAAATGCCTCGCCGAGGAGCTGTTTGACTAGCGAGGTTTTGCCTGCTGCTCCTTCACCAACAAGGATGATCTTCACCTCGTTTAGGGGCTGGTCACCTTGCTCCAGCTCGGCGAAATACTGGCGTATAAATTTAATACCTTTTTGTGCGACTTCTAATGGTGGCGAGTTAAGGGGATTGTCTAAAAGCTCCAGCTCAGTTAAATAGGCCAGCCGGCAAATTTCAATAGGCAGAACGTTTAAACGATTGCCAACAAGATGAAGCCATTCTATTTTAGATAGTTGGCCGATTTCTGACGGCAATGATACAAGTCGATTATTGCTGAGGTCAAGCCAAGTTAGATTTGCTAATATTCCTATTTGAACTGGCAGTTCAGTTAACTGATTATCGCTAAGATCAAGATATTTTAACTTGTGTAACTGACCTATTTCTGCTGGTATTCGTTTGAGACCTTTACGATTTAGATAAAGACTAATTGCTTCTTTTTCCTTAGCCCGTTGTATTACCTTTAGCAGCTCTTCATTCGTCATTGCCTGCGCACCTCTGTTTGTGGGTTGTGTGGCATTCGGAGTCAGCCTGCTCACTCGGCAAGTACCAGCACGCAAGTATAGTCAAAGCAGGATAGTCTGACCATTCCTCGTATCATGTATTTGACAGGCACGAATGCACGCATTTGATAGACACGAATGCACGCATTCGTGATCTACGAAAGCGTACATTTCAGCGGCAGGACATCTCTGCTTGCATGCAGCAGGATGATTCGTCACTTTATGATGCTCCGGCTGCTATATCAGCAAATCGCCCAAGCCAGAGAATATCTGCTCATAACCTGATGCAGCCTATCCTAAAAAGCTGCGCAGGCTTTGTCAAGGAAATACCGGGCTTGCTCTGTCTTACAGAGGAGTAGGAACAACAGCGGGAAAGAAAATATCGGGAAGAGGAGAGGAGGCAAACTCCTACCTTAATAGAAGGATGACTCCTATTCGGGTAGGAGCCGCATCTGCGGTGCAGAATATACGTCTCTCAATACTTCTGATCTGCGTAAGCCAGCCAGCCGCCAGCGGCTACTAGTTCCTTGTCAAAAGCGTTCATGGTAAAGGCGCATTCAACAGAGCCGCCCTGTCCGCCTTCTGCTGTTACCGTGTCCTGTTGCAGATCAACCGCAATTTTGACTGCACCGCCGTTCTTGGTCAACTTGAAAAGCTGGTCTATATCTGCCTTGGCTAATTCAATCGCGAGAATGCCGCAGTTAAACATGTTCTGTCGGAAGATACGGGCAAAGCTCTCACCAATAACCACGTTGATACCATTGACCTCCAAAGCCCAGACTGCGTGCTCACGGGAGGAGCCGCAACCAAAGTTAGAGCGGGTCACCAGCACCTCAGCCGCCTGAAAGTCAGGGGCTTTGCTATCAAACTCCTTGCCGTCCAGTATAAGATCTTCCAGCAGGTGCGGCTGAAGAGCGCGCTTGGTAATCTCGGTCAGATACTTAGCTGGAATGATTTCGTCTGTATTAATATCGCTTCTGTCGATAAAGAAAGCGGAACCACCGAATTGCTTCATTGCATCGTTCTCCTACGGATGATCAGTTGAGGAATTGGGCTGGGTCGGTGATCTCACCGGTTACAGCAGCCGCAGCAGCAGAGAGCGGACTCATCAGATGCACCATGCCTCCCTTGCCCATCCTGCCGTTGAAATTTCGGTTAGTCGTTGAGGCGCAGGCTTCACCCTCAGCCAAGACCCCGCTGCTCATACCCAAACAGGCTCCGCACGTGGGATTGAGCACACAGAAGCCCGCATCCATAAAGACCTTGATTAGCCCTTCATCCAGAGCCTGCGAGTAAATGGCTGGGGTCGCCGGAGTGAGGATGCCACGTACGCTGTTGGCAATGGCCCGCCCTTTGAGGATGGAAGCAGCAGCCCGAATATCTTCAATGCGGCCATTGGTACAGGAACCAATATAGACCTGATCAATCTTGGTACCAGCCATCTCGTTGATGTCCTTGACCTGATCTGGTTTGTAGCCATGTGTAACCTGTGGTTTCAAGGTAGATACATCAATGGTTAAAGTCCCAGCGTAAACTGCGTCAGTATCAGAATGCCACTTGCGAAATGCTTCTGTTGCTGCTTCCAGCGAAGCATAATCACCCTGAATAAAAGGCCAGAGATACTCGGCTGTAGTGCGGTCAGGCAGGCAAATACCAGAGGTCGCTCCCGCCTCTACCGCCATATTGCAGAGGGTCATCCGGGAAGACATGTTCATCGCCTCAACCACTGGGCCACAAAACTCCATGACCTTATCCGTAGCACCGTTGACCGTGAGCTGTTTGATAATGTTAAGGATCACATCCTTGGCATACACACCTTTTGGCAGAGTACCTGTGATCTCAATCTTCATGGTCTCTGGTTTACGGAAGGCGCAAACACCTTTAAGAATACCAACCTCAAGATCGGTGGTACCAACACCAGCAGCAAAGGCTCCAAAGGCTCCGTGCGTGCAGGTATGAGAGTCACCCATGATAACCGTGTTTCCTGGACGGATAAAGCCTTTTTCCGGGAACAGGGCATGGCAGACCCCGTTGCGGCCTACGTCGAAGAAGTCTTTAATATCGTGCCGCCGTGCCCAGTCACGCATGATCTTGGCCTGCATTGCGGTCTTAGAGTCCTTGGCCGGGGTAACATGGTCGATGACTGCTTTAATCTTGCTCGGATTAAAGACGCGATCCATGCCTTTTTCCATTAGATCCATAATGGCTATCGGCGTGGTGATTTCGTGGCACATAACTACGTCAATATCCAGCACCATGCTGCCAAGCGCAGGGGTGTCGCGCAGATGGGCGGCAAATATCTTCTCAGCGATGGTCTGCCCCATTGTTGTTCTCCGTGGAATGAATTTGAAAGATAGAGTACCGAGGATGATACCTTTCTCCGCTCGATTTAGCAACTGCTCTGGAGGGCTATACTCAGCACCTCACTTGATTGAGCTTTTGCAACGTCTCAAAAAAACTCAGGGAGAGGGAGTGTATAGTTCTGCATCTCTTTTGCTATTGACGTAGCTGTAGTTCTGGCTGTATATGCTTCTCCGCAGTCTCTGATGTGCTCATAGTGAGTGCATCTTTTTTTCTATGCGGAGCAGGCTTTGCCTTTGAATTGCTTATGGAAACGATGAATCCTTGCTTAACCTGTGGAGCTTGCTGCGCCTTTTTTCGGGCATCTTTTTATTGGGCAGAAACTACAGCAGGTTCTTCTAATGGTGTACCAGAACATCTCACGGAAAAAATAAATGATTTCCGGGTGCAGATGAAGGGTACAAGAGGAGAAAAACCGTGGTGTATTGCCTTGACAGGTGAGATTGGCAGGAATGTTCAATGTAGCATCTACGAACAGCGGGCTTCTGTGTGCCGTGACTTTCCGCCTTCGCTGCTTGATGGAGTTGTAAACGAACGCTGCGATAAAGCAAGACAAGCGCATGGACTTAAACCGGTTACGCCTAATGACTGGGGCCTAGAAGATTTTCCCAAGGCGGCTTAGAAGTTAAAGTAGAGAAATTCTGTTGGTGCAACGCGGAGTAGACGATAGAGTGCCATTGCAAAAAGAATGCCGCTAACTACAGCCCAATAGCAGTTTGGCTGGAAACGGAAGAAAAAACGGGTAGCGTGGTTTATTCTGCTTCTTAGTGCTTCTTTCTTTTCTTCAGCAACTAAGCCACCAATTCTACAGGAATTAGGTAGGAGAAAGAGCACAAGACTGAAAAAGAGTAAATACCAACCTGTTTCAGCAGGCAAGAGCAGCGATGTTTTACTAAATCCTGTAAGCAACTCTTGGAGCGGGCTTATCTTGGCCAACAGTTTTACGATACTGGGACTACAAGCAACCCCATTGAGTCCGATCATGCTCTGTAAAACATGCAATCCTTCCGAAAGACTGGCGGCCCGGAAGACTACCCAAGTAGCACTGATAAAGAGGAAGGTGAGCAGCCAGCCAACAACAGCAGGCATTCTTAGGCCAAGGTTTTTCCAGAGCCGATGAACAACAAGGGCTGCTCCGTGCAATGCGCCCCAAAGAACAAAGGTCCAGCCTGCGCCATGCCACAGTCCAGCCAGCAAAAAAGTGATGAACAGATTTAGGTAAGTGCGCAGTTGTCCTTTTCGATTACCGCCAAGAGGGATGTAGAGATAATCACGCAGCCAACGTGAGAGGGTGATATGCCAGCGTCGCCAAAAATCCTGAATGCTGATAGCTTGATATGGCGAATCAAAATTCACCGGTAAAACAATATTAAAAAACAAGGCCGAACCAATGGCCATATCTGTATAGCCGGAAAAGTCGAAATAGAGCTGAAAAGTGTAGCTCAGAGCAGTTCCCCAAGCATCAAAAAAGGTCAAGGCCGTTTTCGATGAAAAGCCCATACCTGCCCAGACAGAAAATTGATCCGCAATCCAGACCTTTTTAAACAAACCCAAAGAAAAGAAGAAAAGGCCCAGCGCAGCATTAGGAAAGGAAAAGAACCGGTTTCGCAGGCGAAGGAACTGCGGCATCATCTCTTGATGATGAACAATTGGGCCAGCAATAAGTTGAGGAAAAAAGGAGACAAACAAACAATAACTGAGAAAGTCGTATTCCTTGGCATTGTCACGACTGCAATCAAGCAAATAGGCAATTTGCTGAAAGGTAAAAAAACTGATTGCCAAAGGCAGCAAGAGCTGAGGTAAGGAAAAAGAGATTCCTAGTGCTCTATTGACATTGCTGAGAAAAAAATCAGCATACTTGTAATAGCCAAGCAGACTCAGGTTAAACAGGATGCCAAACGGCAGAATGATACTGCGGCTAAGACGGTGTCGCCGAGAAATGAGCATCTTTCTACCGCTCTGATGCAGCATAGTGCCCAAGGCAAAATTGATTATGATGGATCCCGTCAGGATCAACAGATAACTTGGTTTCCAGCAGCCGTAGAAAAAAAGTGAAGACAGTACCAGCCAAGCAGTTGCCGCAGTGACAAAACGCCAACGATTGAGCAGAAAATATCCAACAATGACGCAGGGCAGAAAAAGAAAGATGTAGGCAGAAGAGTTAAACAGCATGATCTGTGCTATTTTTTGCTTGGTTTTGCCGCAACCTGTGGTTTCAGGCACTGCTGAAATGCGTTGGCAAGGCTTTGCAAATCGTAGCTATGAGCTAACTTCTTAATCTCTGCGAGATACAAATCAATATTTTTTTCCTGCAATAATCCTTTTTGCTCTGCCATGAGATGGAGAATCTTTGAATTGATTTTTTTATGATAATGACTTTGATCTTTGTAATTGGCAATGTCACCAGTAAATTCTTGATTATCAAAACCGAAAAGCTGGACATTAGGGATATGTTCAACTTTTCTAAATATATCTTCAAGAAAGAAAAGGTAACTTTGATAATAACCAGTGTAATATTGCTCCTGCATAGCAAACCACAGTCTTGAGTAGGGAGGGAAAAAAAGGAGAAATTGGGTATCAGGATGTTCTTTAATCAAAGGCAGAAGATGTTGTTCAAACGAAGAAAGACTGTTATTTCGACATTCAGCGACAAGATCCTCTGTCCAGCGATCTTGTTGACCTGCTTTTATTGCCTGCGCAACCCTGATAATTTCTTCTAAAAATGCTTTAAATGGAGCAGACTGTTTGCTCCAAGAGCACCAAGCCTTGGGGCCGCCAAAGGCTTTAACATAATAAGGAAACCATTTATAAAGTTCTTCTAAGGATTTTACTCTTGCGGCACCGGGAATCTCCTTCCAACAGGAGTTTTGCTCCATGAAATTCCAACAGCGAAACAGGTTGATATCAAAATAAAGTCGGAAGTCGTCAAAAGGATTGCGGTTGTACAGAAAGGCATATTTTTCCGGCGGCATATCCTGATTGTACTGCCCAGCATGAATATACGGAAGATGATCTACGGAGATGATTATTTTACTGATTTTTTTCTTATAGAAAAGATGCTGTAGCACAATTTGTCGTTCGCTAAACAGTGAGCCAGCCATAGAGAGATTGACAAATTTACCACCTAGCAGTTGCGAAGCTTCATGGACAGAAAAATTTTCAGCCATACTATTACCAAGAATAGCCGAATCAAAATCGTAACTATTAATAATCCCTGCGTTTTGAAAACGAGCGTTGCTAATAAAGGCAGGTTCTCTGAACCAAGGCTGATGAAAAAGCTGCCACGGATCAAAGATAAAAACATAACAGAGTAAGATTCCGAAGAGCAGAAAAACCGTACAGAAAAATTGCCAACAATAGCGTTTGGCTGCTCTTGCGGGTCTCATTCAAAAAAATCAGATTTGACCGTTGATAAGCTGAATGACACGTTTCCAGCGGGGAGCACTACGATCAGCAAGACTGACCTGATATCTTGCAAAAAATTGTGATATGCTGCTTTCCCGCAATCGGACAGTAATTTCTAGCTGATCATCTATGACTGCGTCTTCTTGTTGTAGGGCAGGTAGAAGCAAGATAGGTTCTGGGCCAGAAACAAAGAAAATATTTTTTTGTTCAGGAAAAAGCCATTGCAGATCACCTGTCAGAAAAAGCGTCTGCAACTCTTCCTCTTTCTGAAAGGTCATGATTAATCTGTCCTGCGTTTTGTTCTGGACTGTTATGTGTTCTATTTCAAGAATACCAAGATGATGACTTAGATCTAGTCTAAGCCAAAGCTGTGGTTCCTTAACATGCAGGAAGAAAGAAATCGTAGTCCAGTCGTCTTGTGGATAACGCCGCAATAGCGATCTTTTTTTGTTGAAATTACCTGCGTTATCCCATTGCAACAACATAACATTTTTCTCACAATCTATATTGTGAACTTCATTTCTAATACTACTTAACTGCTGAAGGCCTGTTTCCTTTAATTTAATAGAAAATTCTAACAGATCTCCAGCAACAGCGTCTTTTTCTTTGACTGTTGGAAATAGGATAATTGGTTCTAAACCATAAATGAAAACAGTATCTTTTCGCTCAGAAAATATCCACTTCAAATCCTTTGCCAGAAACAGCGTCTGAAACTCCTCTTGTTTTACAAACAACATAATTGTTCTGTTCTGCGTCTTGTTTCGCACAGTGATCGAAGCTATCTCGACAATACCAATATGGATACTGGGATCTAGTCGAAGCCAGAGTGGTACGTCCTTAACCTGTAACGTAAAAGAAAAATCAACCCACTCTCCGCTCAGATAATGCTGATGCTGAGATTGTTCGTCAGTGAATTTCCCTTGGCTGTCCCAAAAAAAACGAACAAAATTATGTTGCGCAGTGTCTGTCCCTTGCCAGTCAGCTTTTTCACGTTGTGAAAAGACATTTTGCATTGCAGCCCGAAGAAAAGGCTTCTTGCTGCGAAACAGTTCTCGTGTGTATGATTGCAGATATTTTTGACTGCTTGCCTTTCCCGCAGTAATATTTAGCACAGCCTGTTCAAACTGATCCGCACAATCTTCCCAGTCCGGCCAAGCTGCTGCCGTATTTATCGCGCTTTCTTTGAGTCGGATCAGCTCTGCTGGATTTTTTTTGAGATAGCGGAGTAGACGAACGACTTCCTCTTCATCATCGGTGGCAACAACGTATGCATTCTGATTATGAATAATATATTCATCATAACCAGTTACATCATAAACCAAAGCTGTGCCGCCACAATGAAACATTTCCAACGGCGGGCCAAACATCCCTTCCACATAACTCAGCTTTAAAACGAGATCGCAAGAACGATAAATTGTTGGGGTTTCATGGATGGGTACTTGAGAGAAAACTCGATCAGCATCAGGATGCTCTTGAAGAGCTGAAGAGGTGAGCAGCCAAACTTCATCGACTTCCGCCTGTCGTGCCAGCCGTAGAGCTGTCGGCACATTTTTAAAGAACACTTCAACTGGCCCTTCAACCAGCACTCGGAAGCGACCTGATTGACGGGAATTGATAGCCTCACCTTCGCGAGTATAAATATCTTTACGGATACCATTGCGCACCAACTGTGGCCAGTTATTGTAATGCTGATGAATATATTCTTGAATCCAGCGTGCTTCTGTAATCATCGGCACAGCATAGGAATACGTTTTATTGCAGAGACTGCGCCAAAAGAGGTGTTTTGTATTATGAGGATTAAGTAGATCAGACTGCTCAAAGAAGCGACTCTCAATAGACTGGACAAAGTAGGCGTAATGTACTGCTTTGATCTTGCGTAGGAGAAAAATGGTTTCCCACCAAGTGGCAAATATAATATCAAAGCATTCTATTCGTGCCTGTCTAATGGTCAGCCAATCTAATTCGCCAGCCGAGCTATGCCAAGCATGTTCTTCAGGCTGAACTTCCTGTCGAGTGATGATAGCAACCTGATATCCTTTCCGCTTCAAACGAGAAGCATGTTCGTAAATGACATAAGTGCCACCACTGATACCAGGTGAGCCAAGGAGAAAAGCAATTTTCATGACGACAGTATCTCCCTCAGTTTCCGGTATGGTGCGGCAAAAAGGTTACCAAGTAGCCAGCGTTTAGAAGAGAGTACCTCGTGAAGCTGCTTTTCAGTAGCAGCCAAGCGTTCATTTAGGCTGTTTATAACAAAATTTTGTTCCCGAAGTAGATATTTGTCAGCAACAAATATACTTTCTGGCGGTGGAACAAGCTCTGATGCAACTATTTCACTTTTTTTGTAAATGAGATTCAATACCACCCGTGAAAAGGCTAACGGCACTTTAAGTTTATTAAAAATAAAATAATGACGCAGTAATTCCTCATCCAATGTGACATCAAACCAAGAAAGTATCTCTGGTTCAAAACCACTAGCAGCTAAATATTTGTCGTGCTCTTTGCCAATAGCTAGTTCAAAATCATGAAAACTTACCCCCCTACCCCAGCGCATAATGGCGGTATCCAGTTCCTCTACTGAAAGCGAGGTGAAGTTCTGAAAACTCTTGCCAAAACCTTCTCTAGGTGAACGGTCGGCATAACGGGCATATAATTCTGAAGGCAGTAGATGGAGAAAAGGGAGCTGGGATGTATGCAGATCATCGTAATGAAGCAGATTTGGAGTTTCAGTGACAACAAGTAGTCCGTCTGGCTTAAGTATCTCCCAACAGAATTTCAGCGTTTCGTATCGTTCTCTAATAGTCTGATGCTCTAGGACGGCAAAAAGGAGAACAATATCTACTCTATCAGCATGATTTTGTCGCAATGTCTCCACCAGCCGTTCCGCTTTAACGAGATGCAGGGTCACATTATCTAGCTCCATCGTCTCCAGACGTGCTTGCGCGCCAGCCAAAGCTTGCGCATCGATATCGTAGCCGTCTATCTTTTCGACAAAATGAGCAAAAGCAGCGGTGCTTGAACCTGTACCACTGCCAATCTCTACCAACGTCTTGCCACTCAGGGCAATCTGCCGAGCTACCCAAGGAACTACATGGGCCAACGAGTTGTTATAGCGACGGAAGACATTAGCTTTAATATCTTCTTTGCCGGTCTCAGTTTGCAGAAAGTCCTGATCGTAATTTTTAAAATAGGTGGCTAAGAGGGACTGCTCTATCTGTTGTAGCTTGTCGCTATCTTTGACAATGTATTGATTGTGATCGTACATTAGTTGTTCTTGTGCAGGCCGGAATATTGAAAAATCTCGTTGAAGATGCTGTAGGTTGAGGCGATGAAATAAAGATATTTTCTGATAGCCCAGCTTTTTTGGAAACCTTCGTTCAGTATATACTCTTCAAAAGAAAAATTCTGCTGAAGTAATACGGTTGTGCCCACGTTTGCAGGGCTAAATCGCGCCGTCAGATCAGTGCCATTGCTGACAAATCCTATGATATCTTTCGGATAAATCATTGTTTTTAATTAACTGCGACAAGTTACCTATATCCATCTATTGGAATGAGGTGCACATCATGTGCTTTCAGGAAAGCTGGATCTTCTTTCTCAAAATCTTTCCATATTGTTGGCATGATATGAAACTTATTTTCTGGACGAAACTTATTTTTAGGAAATCTCGTTTTGGAAAACGGTTTATTCCAAAACTGCTGCTCTGAACTTGAATACAAGATATTCAGATTATCATCTAAGGTAGCTGTAAGAATACTTGGGAAATAATAGGTAACTCTTTCTTCAAATCCAAACCACCGCATTGCAGGGGAAAGCAACACAATATGATCCTTTAGGTTATCTTTTGATGCGCTTTTAGCCTTTGCTAAATAGTCAACAAGATAGGGGAAAGATCTATTTGCCTCACTTTGCCGAAACCAATAAATCATCTTTGTAAAATATCTATAGTTCTGACTCGCAGTAACAGCAAGAAGCATGATCACTACAATTACGAGGGAGGCTGATATATAACTAGAGAATTTTAAATTAACTATCCATTCCTTAATTTTGAAGGAAAAAATATATAGCGTATATGCCAATAACAACACTAAAGAAGGATTAATAACATCCCATCGTTCTGGATTCCATGGCTCATAAATAAGAGTATGCGGCACATGAATGAATGTTGCCATAAGCAGAAAGATAATCAATTGAAATGAAGGGGAAATATTATCTTTTTCTTTTATTTGCTTGAAAATTGCTGACAAACAAACATAAAAAGATAAAGGAACAAGGAAGATGAAAATAGATGGAATAACTTTTCCGCCTATAAAAAAACTATTTTTGATTCCATTTAATATTTTCCCTGCCCACTGAAAGAGAGAGTAATCTGAAGAAAAGAACCAAATTTGTGGAAAAACATCTATGTATGGCTGATGAACAAGTCTTCTTGCAGTTTGAATTACCTCAATCTTTCCTAAAAAAAGATAATTCTGTATGAAACTAAATAAAAAATAACTTAGAAGAAAATAAATGATTATCTTTCCCAAGAGTGCTTTTTTGTCATAAAAAAAGAAAAGAGACGCTAGTAAAAATAAATAAAATACAGGAACCAACTGTTGATGAAAATTAATTCCTATAGAGAGAAATAAACCACATAGAGCGGAAAGCGTAATTGTATTTTTTTCATAATAATGTTGTTCTTTAGTTGTATATAATGATATCATGAAATAGAGAGATAATGTGTTAAAGGTATTTGCCCAGACATTATCTTCTAATATTACTATATGATAGTAATTTACAGGGATTAAAAACCATAATATAGCTGCAACGACAGAAGGAAAAATTTCTTTCGTAATTTTTTTTGTAGTTAAAAATAGCAAGAAGCTAGAAAAAGCTGAACAAAATATGGTTAAGACGTTTGCTGCATAAAGTGGCTCAAATTTACCTGTGAGAGTATTTATAATATTCGCTATGAAGAATATATAAGTCTTAAGAAAATTATGGGGATAAGAAAAAAAAGTATCTCCGCCATGCATTATTTTTACATTAATTACATATCGAAGAGTATCCCAATCTATCATATAGTCATGAGATACTATCCAAAGAGCTATAGAAAAAACAGAACAAAATAATAATAGTAAAATTGAATACTCTTTCAGGAGATTCAATTTAGTTGCATGTTGACAAATCCTGATATTTTTTCTTCGTGAATTATCTATCATGAACATGTTCCACTGTTCGCACTGTCAATGACTCCAAAACATTGTTAAACATCCCATGAATGGAACGGTTTGGGGTTATAGCAGTTAATGAGACAATATCGTGTGCCCAGCATTGTACTACATGGCCTAGTGCGGCCTCTCCTTGCCCGATACCAACAGTAATTGTGTATTTATAAGGATATACCTCTGGCCAGCAGAAAGAATACTCAACAATACTATGTCCAGCTTCCAAATGTGGGACAGGGCTATTTAGACAGAGACTGTTCTCGCCAAAAAGTGCATTGCCAATCCTGTCTTTGACTGTATAGCCAAAAATTAATTCATCTAAGGCAGTTGTGGCGTGAACAAGTAGACGGATAGTGATCAGATCGCCCTTTTGCACCATATTAACTGGCTTTCCGTCGCTAGTAACACTTAGATATTCAATGACGACCTGCTCCACTCCAGAACGTTTTTCTCGTGGTACTTTAATCCACTGAGAAAAATCTTCAGGCAAATTTGGTGCGCTAGCTATCGTAGATGACAATGCTGGCCGTTCCTCTTTCTTTTTTCCGCCGCTAAAATGCTCGTCGTGAAGTAGTTTGGTGTACTCAGCTACGCCTTCTACAGGGTCACCGTCAAAAATTGTTCGCCCGTTTTCCAGCAGCAAGACTCGATCACATAAATTAACAATCGAGTGAGAATCATGGCTTACTAAAACAATGGTACAGCCAGCCATCATTTTCTGCATGTGGGTCATGCACTTTTGCTGAAAAAAGATGTCGCCTACCGACAAGGCTTCATCAACAATCAGAATTTCTGGCTGCATACTAACTGCGGCAGCAAAAGCCAAGCGGATATACATACCGCTGGAATAGGTTTTTACCGGGCGATCAATAAACTCACCAATATCAGCAAATTCAGCAATGCGTTGAAAACGAGTGTCCGTGTCCCCCTCAGAAAAACCCTGAATGGCTGTATTCAGATAGACATTTTCCCGGCCTGTAAATTCTGGATTAAAGCCAGCACCAAGTTCTAGTAAAGCCGAGATACGACCTTTAACCTGCACGGTTCCAGCAGTTGGTTGCTGAATGCCCGTAATAAGCTGGAGGAGCGAGGATTTACCACTACCGTTGCGGCCAATAATACCCAAGGCTTGGCCCCGATTCAGTTCAAAACTGACGTTATCTAAAGCACAAAACGGAGTGTGGTATTTTTTGCCACGAGGATGGAAAATTTCTAAAATTCGATGAATTGGCTTGCGATAGAGCGCATAAACTTTGCTCACATTGCGGACAGAAATAGCCGGATCAAACATGATTACAGCACGTCAGGAAACTGAGGCTTCAGTTTCCGAAAAATGAATGCACCGCTGACCAGCACTACGGCAGTAACTGCCCAATAATAGGCCGTATAAGCAAGATGCGACCAAACAGGCTGAAAGGTGATAAAAGAATCCCTATATCCCTGCACGATATAATAAATTGGATTAAGCTTGAGGAGCTTTTGAATTTTGGGACTCATCATACTGATGTCCCAGAAAATTGGCGTAATCCAGAAACCTATCTGAAGTAGTACTGCCACAAGTTGGGCCACATCGCGCACAAAAACATTGAGTGCCGCTAAAGCCCAAGCAACACCCAACGAGAGTACCAGTAAGCTAAAGAGATAGTAAATAGCTTGTAGATAATACAGACTGACAGGCATCTGTTGAAAGAGCAGCAGGGTCAATAGTACTACTAAGAAAATACCATGCGTGACTAAGGCCGAAGCAATTTTTACTAACGGTAAGATCTGTGAAGAAAAGAGCGTCTTTTTAACCAGATGCGCATGAGCTATAATGATTCCTGCCGAACCGCTGACAATTTCAGAAAAAATGTACCACGGAGCCATCCCAGCAGTAAGCCAGACAACAAAAGGCACATCATTAAGCGGCCTTGCTTTGAAGCCAACACTAAAAACAAACCAGAAGACCGTGATCATCACTACTGGATGAATAAAAGTCCAGAGCAGGCCGAGCGAAGATGCCACATACTGAGTACGCAACTCGCGCGCTGCCATTGCGGTGATTAGCCTGCGTCGGTCATAGAGGAGGCGCAGAAAGGCAAGCAAACTGTTCATTTACAACCTAGCATTTTGCTCGTGTTCGAAAAACCAAGCATACGTTGAGGCCACCCCTTGTTCAAGAGAAATTTGGCTGTGCCAACCCAAGGCGGAAAGTTTAGATACATCGAGCAGCTTGCGGGGAGTACCATCAGGCATAGCGGTATTATAGCGGACTGTACCTTGAAAACCAACTGTGCGACTGACCAAGTCAGCAAGGTCAGCAATTGTGATTTCCTGTCCAGAACCTACATTGATAATTTCTGCGTCGCTGTACTGTTCCATCAAAAAGAGGCAGGCTGAGGCTAGATCGTCAACGTGGAGAAATTCTCGCTTTGGCGTACCAGTGCCCCAAATTTCCACCTCTGATTGGCCATTCATTTTAGCTTCATGAAACTTTCTGATTAGGGCAGGCAGGACATGTGAGCTGCTTAGATCAAAATTGTCGCCCGGCCCGTAAAGGTTGGTCGGCATCAGACTGATGGCATCAAAACCGTATTGTTTGCGATAGGCTTGGCAGGTCTTGATGCCTGCGATTTTAGCGATAGCATACCACTCATTAGTTGGCTCTAATGCGCCAGTAAGCAGATGCTCCTCTTGCATTGGTTGTGGGGAAAATTTAGGATAAATGCAAGAAGAACCGAGAAAAAGTAGTTTTTTTGTGTTGCTACGCCAAGCTGCATCAATGATATTGGTCTGAATCAGTAGATTGTCACGGATGAAGTCAGCAGGATTGCTGTTGTTAGCATGAATACCGCCCACCTTGGCTGCGGCAAGAAAGACGTATTCCGGCTTCTCCTCAGCAAAAAAATGGCGTACCGCCGCCTGATCCGTTAAATCTAGCTCGGCATGGGTACTGGTCAGCAGATTCGTGCAACCAGCTTGGATAAGAGCCTTGCAGATCGCGTTGCCAACTAAACCTCGATGCCCAGCAACATAGATTTTTCCTTGTAGATTGAATCTGGAAGTCATATCTCAACAATTTATCAATGACCAGAGCAGTTTTCACTGTGGTCTTTTCAGAAACTTATCAAAGTAAGCAATGGTTGGCACCAAGCCTTCGCGCAGAGAAACTTTCGGCTCCCAGCCCAGCTTTTCTTTGGCTACTGTGATGTCGGGCTGCCGCTGTTTGGGGTCGTCCTTGGGCAGCGGTTTGAAGACCAACTCTGACTTGGAGCCAGTCAGATCAAGCACGGTTTCTGCTAATTGCAAGATAGTGAATTCGCCCGGATTGCCGGTGTTGACCGGGCCGGTGAAATCATCCTCTGTTGCCATCAGACGGATAAAGGCTTCAATCAGATCATCCACATAACAGAACGAGCGGGTCTGTGAGCCATCACCATAGATAGTAATCGGCTGACCTTGCAAGGCTTGGACAATGAAATTGGAGACCACTCGTCCATCGTTTGGGTGCATTCGTGGCCCGTAGGTATTGAAAATCCGCGCTACTTTAATTCTAAGCTGGTGTTGGCGGTGATAATCAAAAAACAGGGTCTCGGCGCAGCGTTTACCCTCATCATAACAGGAACGAACACCATTTGGATTGACATGTCCCCAATAAGATTCTGGCTGCGGATGTATCTGTGGGTCGCCATAGACCTCAGAAGTTGATGCCTGAAAAATCTTTGCTTTGACCCGCTTTGCCAGTCCTAGCATATTAATCGCGCCATGTACGGAAGTCTTTGTCGTCTGTACTGGATCAAACTGATAGTGGATAGGCGAGGCTGGGCAGGCGAGATTATAGATTTCATCCACTTCAATATAGAGTGGAAAGGTCACATCATGGCGGATCAGTTCAAAATAAGGATTATCAAGCAGATGGACAATGTTCTGTTTATTGCCCGTAAAATAATTATCTAAACAGATAACTTCTTGTCCTTCAACAAGCAGGCGTTCACAAAGATGAGAGCCAAGAAAGCCAGCTCCTCCGGTAACTAAAATCCGTTTTTTCTGCCGCACAGCCTTCATTGACAAAGTATCCTACTATGATTGTTAAGAATAAAAAAATGGCCGTATACAAGGAAGACAAGAGGGGAAATTTGCTGAAAGAAGAAGGCACCCCGCTAAACAATGGTGCGCCCGGCAGGATTCGAACCTGCGACACCCAGATTAGGAATCTGGTGCTCTATCCTACTGAGCTACGGGCGCGCAGAATCAACTCTTATCTCTAAACATGGCCGGATTCTACCTGAAAGCAAAGGACGAACGCAAGGCTTTCTGCATCAGGCAGCGGAAAAAACGGCACCATGCTCCAGATATTCAGGTAGGGAGACCTTTGTACAGCCCCAGTTAGGCTGAACAATACAGTTTCTGCCAATCTTCAGCCCATCAGGAATTCGTGCTTCTTTACCGAGCAGAGTAATACCGCTATAGAGATGGGTTGGAAATTCCTTGTTCGTGATTTTTTTCGCCTCTGCCTCACCAAAGCCGACAACCGCGCCTTTACCAACCTGAACGCGCTTATCCGCGACAACTAGATCCAAGGAGGCATCTGTTTCAATCATGGTATCTTCAAAGATAACTGAATCGCGAACAATTGCACCTTTTTTGACCACCACACCAGGCGACAGGACAGAATTAATCACCGTTCCCTCAATCACACACCCTGCGCTGATAAGTGAAGATTGCACTGTACATCCGGCAGCAAAACGGGCAGGCGCACGGTCCATGGTGCGACGGCTGCTCTCGGCGTTGGGCCGGATGCCCCATTCTTCTGGTGAAATACCAGAATCTGGGCGGATAATATCCATATTTGCATCCCAATATGCCTGAATAGTACCAACATCGCGCCAGTAGCCATAAAACGGATAAGCAAAAACTTGCCGTTCCTCAATTGCCTTGGGAATGATGTGCATACCAAAGTCAATCTCTTTGCGATCACGGGCGAGTAGAGATAATAAGTATTCAGTATCAAAAACGTAAATACCCATTGAGGCCAGATTAGTACGCGCTACTTTTGGCTTTTCTTCCCAATCAACAATCCGATTTTCTTCATCAACAATACCAGCCCCAAACTGATGAATCTCGCTCATTGGTACTACCATCATACCAACAGTGATACCTGCTTTTTTTTGGCGATGGCAGGCGATCATATCGTTGAGATCCATCTGGTAGATGTGATCACCAGAAAGAATGACCACCTGCTCCGAGGGATTGGCTTTGATAAAATCAATATTCTGCCGAATTGCGTCTGCTGTACCTTTGTACCAATCCGAATCTTTTTCACCAGTACGGGGCGGAAGAATTTCCACACCTCGCGTCCGGCCAGTAAAATCCCAAGGTTGGCCATTACGGATATGCCGCATCAATGAAAGCGGCTTGTACTGGGTGAGCACTCCGATCTTACTCAGACCGGCATTCATGACATTGGATAGGGAAAAGTCAATAATTCGGTACAGACCACCAAAAGGCACTGCTGGTTTTGCCCGATGACCAACCAGAATATTTAAGCGGCTACCGATTCCGCCAGCCAACAGCAGCACCAAAGCGTCATTTATGTCTTTCATCGCAGCACCTCCAGATCAACAAGGCCTTGCTGCGGCCATCTTTCATCAGGGATTTCTGGAGCAACCATGCAGCCGCCACCGATAACCATGCCAGCTGGTATCTGATTGTTCCAGCCAATCATAGTCACTCCACCTTCGGCAGTACCAATCTGCACGTTGCTGCCAAACGTCGTATTAACATCACTGATCACTCGCTCTAGCTTGCTCCCTTCGTGAACTACTGTGTTAAAAAAGAGAATTGAATTGTTGACCTCTGCGCCCTTGGCCACCCGTACCCCAGGAAAAAGTATCGAATTTCGCACCTTGCCTTCCACAACACAGCCATTATAGGCCATAGAGTTATCCACAACTCCTTCTCGACCCACTTGCAGCGGCTGGCAGTCACGAATACCGCGATGCTCTAAATTGGTGCGGATGCCCCATTTTTCCATGTCAATCAACGGGTTATCGCCGAGCAAATCCATTGAAGTTCGCCAATATTCATCCACTGTTCGACTATAGCCCCAGTAGCCGTTGAATTTATAGCCAAAAACTTTCAGACCCTGTTCCATCATCATAGGGATGATATCACGACCAAATTCATAGGAAGAAGAGGCTTGATTTTCTTTGAGTATAGCGGACAATATCTTAGGCCGAAAACAGAGCACAGTTAACGAAGCCCATTCACCTTTGGGATCTGCTGGTTTTTCCTCGTAGGAGAGCAAGCGTCCTCCTTCAGCATGATCATCAGCAATTTCCGCCACTCCAAAGCGCTTGGCCGCGTTTTTTTTCTCCACGCGAATAAAGGCGGCCGTTAAATCCGCATCCTGTTCTCTGTGGAAGTGAATCAGGTTTCGATAATCCATTTCATAAATATGATCGCCAGAAAGGATAAGAATTTCTTCTGGCTGGTGATAACGGACAAAGTCAAGGTTCTGATACACTGCGTCTGCCGATCCCCGATACCAGTGAGGGTTTTCATAATCCTTAAAAGGAGGCAGAATAAAAATGCCCCGGTTGCGGCCAATCATGTCCCAAGCCGCCCCAGTGCCAATGTGGTTGATTAAGGAATAAGACCTATACTGACTAAGAATGGCGACGCGCTCAATTCCAGAACGCATTAGATTGCTTAAAGGAAAGTCAATCACTCGAGCGAAGCCGCCAAAAGGAACAGCGGATTTGGGCCTGTAATGGGTGAGCACACCCAGCTCATCAACACGGCCTCCGGCCAGAATCATCGCCAAAGTGGTAGGCATTACCATATAAAATCTCCGCTGGCCTGCTAATGCAGAATCGTTATTATCTATTTAGGGAACATAGCAGAACTGCACAGAAAAACTGTTGCTCCCACAGTCGAATTATACCTTGTTCTATGGAAAAGACAAGGTCGGAAATCTCGTCAGAATCTATAGATGCCGGGTGGCAATTTTCATCAAGGCCGCAGTGGTAAAGTCTTGACCTTCACGTCGGGGAGGTAAATTTTTCAGAGGCAGCTCTGCGCGAGCTGCTTCACGATGGCCACCAGCAGAACCGTATTCGCTAAAAGTCTTTTGGGCGAATTTGCCCGCATGTTTACGATAACCATCACAACGGAGGATGATGATCAATTTGTCGCCAGAAATACCAGAAACCAGCACCCAGTCAAACTGATCAACATGATTAAGAAAATCAGCAATGATAACCAACACATCAGGCGTGCTAACCTTGCCGATATGGGCATAGGCGCGCCCCTTACTTGATCTGACCTCCTTTAAAGCAGTACGAAAATATTTCAACTCAGAACGACGCAGCTCGGTCAGCTCAAACTTGCGCACCAAGTTGCGGTTGGCAAGGCTAAACACATAGCGAAAGGAAATGCCATCCGCTAACTGCATATTTTTTTTTTCAAAATTTTGGGTGTCAACCTTGATGCCGTAATACAAGGCCGTGGCTAAGGCAACAGAAGGCGTGATATTGGCAGCACGTAGATATTCCACCATCATCGAGGATACCGCCCCATAATCAGGACGAATATCAATAAATTTCGCGTCCCAGCCTTTGGTGATTGGGTGATGGTCAAGCACCGCATCAAATTCCATTTTTTCAAAACAAGGCTGATGCGTGGGTTGAGAATCAAGGATAATTTTTTTGGAGTAGTCGTTAATCTGGAGCGTGTGCAGGCGTTCAATAGGGATTTTGAGCCGTTCTACCATGCTCATATTGTTGAGCCGTCTAATTTCATTAGGATATCCAATCGTGACACTGCCCACTCGATAACTGAGCAGCCGCTTGACTGCCATCGCGCTGGCTAAGGAATCAGGATCAGCAACAATAACAATCAGCACCTCATCAGTCTTTTCAAAAAGCTGATAAAAGCCATTCAGACGATTGAGGGCAGAGTTGCGGCTCGAACTACGAGTGACAACGTCGGCAATTTTTTCCAGTCGTGTCTGCTTCAAAAGGCACCTGCAAGGGTTTGTTCTGAAACAATATACTACATATATCTAACATTATTTCAGAATAAGGTGATTTCGTAGAGAAGACAGTTGAATCCTCCCTTATACTATCATAGGGCGAAAAAAAAATGCAAGCAGGCTTTTACTCAACGGAAATGCGGTACCGAAGGAAAGCGGCTTGGATCAGTGTGAGGAATGAAGCGAGAACCAGAGAAGCGGAGCATGAATTCTTGATTGACATTGAGTTCCACATAGGTGATTTTTCTACAGATATGTTGACAGCGTTCCCAGAGAGCATAATCAAGCAGGAGCATTTCTGCGCCCTGTAAAGCCGTATTACCCGCCGGTTGAAAAATTGACAGCGGCAAGTCTGGTAGCATCCCCAAGGTGATAGCTTGACGTGGATTGATATGTTTGCCAAAAGCTCCAGCAACATGAATTCGGGTCAGCTCACTAAAGCCTAGCCCAACTTGGCCGCATATTGTTTCTAAGATAGAATACATAGCCGCCTTAGAGCGCATCATTGCATCAATATCTGTTTGACTGACAACTACGTTGTCGGCAACAACAAAGACCGTTTCGTCGTCTCGCTCAAGTAATCGCTCTTGAACAAAACACTGCCGGGCTGCGCTTTGATTCGCAATCTCGCGCTGAAATTTACCGCGCAGGTCGATAATCTGAGCTAAATACAGCTCTGCTGCCAAGTCAATCAGGCCAGAACCACAAATCCCTGTGGGTGCTAGATCTCCGATACTTTGCCAAGTTAATTGCCAAGTTTCGCGGTCAATTTTAACTTGTTCAATAGCTCCGGGTGCAGCCCGCATTCCCATCCGTGCCACCCCACCTTCCAAGGCCGGGCCAGCCGCCCCGGCGCAAGCAATCAGCCAATCATGGTTTCCTAGCACGACCTCGGCATTAGTACCGACATCAATCAGCATTGCTGTTTCTTCTGTTTGGTCAAGGCTAACAGAGAGAATGCCAGCAATCAGATCTCCACCAAAATAGCTCCCTCGGCTGGGTAGTAGCCAGAGCAGAGCCTGCGGATGGAGTCGTAAGCCTATTTCTGTTGCCAAGAAGGGATCAGGGCTGTTGACTAAAGGAATGTACGGCTCACGACAGAGGTGGTGCGGACTGAGGCCGAGCAACAAATGCACCATTGTTGTATTACCTGCCGCAGTGAGCGCGAAAATTTCCTCTGGCTGGACAGCAGCCTCCTGACAAAGTTTCCTGATTAGATCGTTGATAGAACTGACTACCGCTTGCTGAAGTACGTTTTGGCCTTCGTGTGTATCTGCAAAATGAATACGACTAAGAATATCAGTTCCATATTCAACTTGTCGATTCAGTACCTCGCTACGAGCGAGGACGTTGCCGGTCAATAAATTTATGAGACTGGCTTCAAGATGAGTAGAACCTACATCTAATGCCACACCGAGCACACGATCAGGCTTCTCTGCTAGAAAATCAATAAGTTCGAGTCGTTCTGGTAGCACCTGCGCAAGAACCCAACCTTTGAAGTCGGCGGCACGAAAACGCGCGGCAAGCCCAGCCATGCTGATAAAAGGAGCATGTACCGACTGTTGAGCTAAGAGTGGCGGCAAGGCAGCGACCACCGCTCTTTTCAGTCGATCAAGATCAGCAGTATTATCTGCTAGGCTTGGTGGAATAGCCGTAACTGGTACAACAATAGTCAGAGGGACTGAGGTTGACAAAAATCTTCTCCCGGTAAGACTTGACGGAATAGCTTGCAAAGAGTAATTTTTGCATCAGTATCTTGCAACAAAAAAGACCACCGCTCTTTTTGGCTTTCTTTTCTATTCTGCTCCGACCCTTGAATATTCTCAGCCGCTACATCCTGTGTCAGTTTGCCAAAAACATCCTGATGCTTATTTTGAGCTTTATTGCGATTTACGTCCTTATTGATTTTTTTGAAAAATTTGGCGATTTCCTTGAAAAAGGCAAGCCCATGTCCTTGGTGGCCAAATTTTTTCTGCTCTCTATCCCCTTTGTTATTGAGCAGATGGGACCAGTGTGCATCCTCCTTGCTGGTGTGGTTACTCTTGGGATACTCAACCATTCCAACGAACTCATCGCACTCAAAGCAGGTGGAGTCTCCTTAAAGCAGATTACTGCACCAATTATTGGTGGTGGCATAATCGCAACCCTGCTGCTCATGACTATGTCGCAATTTGTTCTGCCAAACACTGCTGGCCAAACGAATCGGATTTGGAATAAGGAAGTCAAAGGGAGGCTGCCTATCGGTATCTACCGTAATGGTCGTTATTATTATCAAGGAAACAAAACCTTTTATTCCTTTTCCCGCCCTGATCCGAGCAAAAACCAATTTGCCTTTTTCTCCTACGCTACTTGGGATAAAAACTATGAACTGCGCACCTTAGTTGCAGCAGAGCAGGCTTTTTGGCGAAAGGGAGCATGGCTCATGCTGAACGGGCAAGCGCAGATTGCAAAGAAAGATGGTGTTTTTCGGAGTGAAATTTTTAACAGTCGTGGTTTCAGATTTGCGCAGAAGCCAGCGGATTTCTTTGTTCCCCAGTACCGTAATTATGAGTTATCGCTCCTAGAGCTATACCGAGAAGCTCTACGGGACAAGAAAACTCCAGAGGATAAGGCCCATGCGTGGGCTGAATTTTATGGCCGGATTTCGTATATCCTCCTTGGGCTACCATTGCTGCTGTTGGGGCTGCCGTTACTGCTCATGGTCTATCAAAAATGGGGCCGTGACCTTTCCTTGGCAGTGCCAGTAAGCTGCGGCATGGCCTTTGTCTGCTGGGGCATTTGGGCTATACTCCAATCTCTCGCCAAGGCTAACTATCTCAATCCGCTGGCCGCCGCTCTTTCTATCCATCTAGCAGTAGGGCTGGCTGGCCTGTTCCTCCTGCTGCGCGAGGATGTATAGGTTTTTTCTTTATGTTTCTTCCCTCTACTTTACAAGAAGTCCGCCAGCGCGGCTGGGACTGTTTAGATGTTATTCTTGTTAATGGTGACGCATACATAGACTCGCCTTTTTCTGGAACTGCCGTGATTGGGCGAGTATTGGAGGCGGCAGGCTTTCGGGTTGGAATTATCAGTCAGCCAGACTTAACCAGTGATGATATTTGCCGTCTTGGCGAGCCAAGGCTTTTCTGGGGAGTGAGCGGTGGCTGTGTCGATTCGATGGTTGCTAATTACACAGCCTCTAAGCGACGGCGGCAGCAGGACGACCATACGCCGGGAGGAATCAATACGCGGCGGCCTGATCGGGCTGTGATCGTGTATGCCAACTTGATCCGGGCGAAATTTAAAAAGACCTGTCCAATTGTTCTTGGTGGCATAGAGGCCAGCCTGCGCCGCATTGCGCATTACGACTGGTGGTCAAATTCAGTGCGCCGTTCCATTCTTCTTGATGCGAAGGCAGACTATCTGCTCTATGGCATGGCCGAGCGCAGTGTCGTTGAGCTGGCCATAGCTTTGCGTGACAGCCAAGATACGCGGCAAATTCGCGGTCTTTGTTATGCGAGCAACGCAAAGCCAGAAACATACCTTGCTTTGCTGGCGTATGAAGAAGTCGCCGGGAATGCACCTGTGCAGAAACGAAATTTTACCGAGATGTTTCGTCTGTTCTATGCCAATAGCGATGCGATTACCGCCCAAGGACTGGCCCAGCAACATGGTTCACGCTGGCTGATCCAAAATCCACCGCAGCCACCTCTCAGTCAGGCAGAATTAGATCAAGTCCATAGTCTTGACTATCAGCATAGTGTGCATCCCTTTGATAAGCAAAGAGGAAACGTACGCGCCTTGGAGACCATCGCTTTTTCTATTACCTCACATCGCGGCTGCTACGGAGAATGTAATTTCTGTGCAATTGCTGTCCATCAAGGCCGCACCGTCACCTGGCGGAGCAGGCAGTCTATAGTTACCGAGGTTCAACGACTCGCTGAACGCCCAGATTTTAAAGGGCGTATCCAAGATGTAGGCGGGCCGACCGCCAATATGTATGGCATCGAGTGCCAAAAGAAACTGAGCAAGGGAAGTTGTTCTGATCGCCGCTGCCTTTTTCCTAAAATCTGCAAAAATTTGCCTGTTGATCACAGCGAGCAGATGGCTTTATTGGAAGAGCTACGTTCGCTGAAAGGAATCAAAAAAGTGGTTGTCTCATCAGGTATTCGTTATGATCTTATTTTAGCAGACCAAAAAAACTGCCTAAAATATCTTCGGCAAGTGGTGCGGCATCATGTCTCTGGCCAGATGAAGGCTGCGCCAGAACATTGCCAGCCACAGGTACTCTCTTGCATGGGCAAGCCGGAAATGGATGGCCTGCTTCGCTTTCGTGATCTGTTCAATCAGATGAGCAACAAAGAAAATCTGCCGCAATTTCTTACCTATTACATGATTGCTGCGCATCCGGGATGTAAACAAGAGGACATGGAAGCCCTACGTAGCTTCTGTCTGCGCGAGCTGAAGCTGCTGCCTAAGCAGGTGCAAATCTTCACGCCAAGCCCTTCAACATGGTCAACAGTAATGTATTGGACTGGCGAAAATCCCTTTACCGGCCAGCCCTGTTTTGTCGAGCGAGATGCGCGCAGGCGAGAGCAACAGAAGGAACTGTTTTTGGTGAAAGACAAAAAGATGAAAAAACGATAACACTGTGAAACAGTTACAAGAGGCACGCAATATTCTGATTCGTTCTACGAATTGGATTGGCGATGCAGTCATGACTACACCGGCAATACGCACCATTCGCCGCAATTTTCCAGATGCGCAGATTACTTTGCTCGCCCTGCCTTGGGTAGCAGATGTTTTTGCCGCTTGTCCGCATATTGATCAGATTTTTCTTTATGACAAGCAGGGACGGCATCAAGGTCTGCGAGGTAAATTTCGTTTAGCGGCTGAATTACGAGCGAAACAATATGACGCAACTATACTCCTGCAAAATGCCTTTGAAGCAGCCTTGATCACCTTTTTAGCCCACATCCCAATTAGGGCTGGTTACAGCACTGATGGCAGAGGTTTGCTCTTAACGCACGGTGTACGTAAAAATCCAGCCATCAAAAAAAAGCATCAGGTGCATTATTATCAAGAGATGCTGGAAGGACTGGGCTTACAGCGGCACGAGAATGCGTTAGAGCTGTTCCTTGATTCAAAGGCAAAGCAAGAGGCCGAGATTCTGCTGGCACAGTTTCGACAAAATACAAGTAGACCAATTATCGGTCTCAATCCCGGTGCAGCTTACGGCCCAGCCAAATGCTGGCCAAGCGCAAATTATGCGGCCTTGGCTGGAAGACTTGCTACTACTCTTGGTGCGCAAATCATTGTTTTTGGTACAGCAGCCGATCAAAAGGCAGCAGCGGAAATTGTTGCTGTTGCGGGAGAACAGGTATTGGACGTAACCGGCAAAACCAGTCTTGCTCAGGCGATAGCCTGCATAGCCCTTTGTCAGGTCTTTGTGACTAATGATTCTGGCTTAATGCACGTTGCGGCTGCCTTACACATTCCCTCAGTAGCAATATTTGGCTCCACAAATCATATTGCCACAGGCCCATTTTCCGAGCAAGCAGTTGTGGTAAGAAAAGATATTTCCTGTAGTCCCTGTCTGAAAACCCACTGCCCACAGGGACATTTTCAGTGTATGCAACAAATCAGCGTAGAAGACGTAGAGCAAGCTGTTTTAGCGCGGCTCCAGAATCACTTCATCTCTCCAATTGCAACGTGATTACTATGCTTCCATATTTCTCTTCAATGTAATCAAGAAGCGTATAAATCATCCCCACAATACCAAGCATCTCCAGAAATTCTTCAACAGTGTAGAGCAGGCAGTATATCACCGAGTCAAAGCCGTGCAATTCAGCTTCTCTGCCGCCAAGCATGTCAAAAAATACCGCTCCTATAAAATAAATTGCTCCAGAGACTATGAACAACCTTTTGGTTCGTGAGGGTAACTGAAGAAAAAATTTCAGGTAGAGTAAGGCACAGAGTATAGCCAAAATGCTGTAAGGAAGTACCCAAGGAAAATAAATTAAACCAGTGGCATGAATATATTTTTCTACCAAATCACCTATAGCTTCATGCAACTCACAGGCTTCGTCTATGGATAAAAATAAAAAGATAAAGGATGAGCCGAGCCAGTGTATAAAATGAAACTTATCTGTTGTTTTTGCGAAGCACGCAAGAAGAAAAGAAAGCAGGGAGCAAAACAGAATAGCAGCAGCAGAATAGAAGGAAGGAATATTTCGTTCAGTATCTAAGTCAAACCAGAGTGTGAAATCCAGAACTCTTGGATTATCAGAATGGAAAAATAAAAAAAGTGCAATGCAATGAAGTAAGGTAAGGATAATGATTATCAGGAGAAAGAAATATGCTGTCTTCTTTGCCTTGATTTTTATTTTCCACATAAAGAAAGAATATACTGTCCCACACGAGATAGTGGGACAGCTTTCTGGTTTTCTTCTTACCTTTTACCCTTAGAACCTTTTTTACTCTTTGATCCCTTGTTCCAACTGTGATTTTCTTGCCATACTACAGCGTAATTCCAGATAACATAAGGAACATCTTGTCTTAGTAAAATAAATTTTCGCGAGCCAGGCTTAAATCCTAAAGAAAGAGCTACGGCACCCCAACCTTTTCTTTTATGCTGCCTGAAGTGCTTCATGATTTTTTGATATGGTTGGCCACTTAACCTAACGAGTTGAAGCACCATAAATACATCTGCTGGCTGCATTTTCTCTTGATAGATCATCATCATGACCTTTTCTTGAGGAATATTAAATCCTGTGCAAATATCCCCAATATACTGTTGGAATCTGCCACCTGCTGTTCTGTTGATTTCAATGAGAAGGCTATCAAAATCGCTATCGCCAGTATGAGGGGAATACTGATGATTCAATTTGAAAATCATTCCATTGACATTTCCAACAGGATAATCGGGTGAGTTATGATGAGAGTTTTTTCCTTGGGCAGGGCATGTTCCCAAGAAACTGATTAACAGCACAACGATGGCAATTCTTTTCACTTTCAGGACTCCTTCTCAAGGATTGTAATAAAAACAGCTTAGTTGCAAGTAAACTACAGTATACTATCAGCGTCAATTGTTTTCATTCGCTCTCTCCACGCCGCCCCAATCGGCTGTATAATACATCGTCGCCGTGTTGTCTCACCTTCGACCGTTTCCAATATAATGTCTAACCGCTCCAGAGGCAGCAAGCTACCAAGTCGGTCTGGCCATTCAATGACAGTCAGGCCGGTACTGCCAATATAATCAGTTAGCCCAGCTCCTTCTACATCTTCTTCGCCAGACAGTCGATAGCAGTCAAGATGAAACAAGGGTAAGCGGCCTTTGTATTCGTTCAAAAGGGCAAAAGAGGGGCTACTGACGTACTGTTCCGGCGGTACTTCTAGTCCGACAGCAATAGCCTGCGTCAGCGTAGTTTTTCCCGCGCCAAGCGCACCGTGGAGTAGGAACACATCATTGTTCTGGGCTATCCTGCCCAATTGTTGTCCTAGCTTTGCTGTGGCTGCTAGATCAGGTAAAAAGAACTCCACTGACCCCTGCTGTCTCATAGTTTATTGCTGAAAAGAAATAAATTTTACCAAATTGCCGACAACTCTACCACCTTCGTTCTGCTGAAGCAACACAGAGGAAAGCCAAAAAAGAAAGGGAGAACAGCTCGCCTGCCCTCCCTTTGCTTGTACAACCTGAACGGTGCTGGAAGCTACTTCACTTCCTCAAAGTCTGCATCAACTACATCGTCATCGTCCTTACCCTTCTGTCCGCCTGCCGGGCCTGCATCAGCACCGGGCGCACCCTGCTGTGATGCCTGCGCATAAATCAGCTCGGCCAGTTTGTGTGAGGCATTGGTCAGAGATTCGGTTGCAGCCTTAATTGTTTCTGCATCCTCGCTCTCCATAGCCTTTTTCACCTTCTCAATCTCGCTTTCCACATTAGCCTTGGTTGTAGCGTCAACCTTGTCACCCAGTTCCTTCAAACTCTTCTCAGCCATGTGAATCATTGAGTCAGCATGGTTGCGGGCCTCAATTACTTCCTTACGCTTTTTATCCTCTTCTGCATGTAGCTCTGCATCCTTCTTCATCTGCTCAATCTCAGTTTCGCTCAAACCAGAGGAAGCGGTGATGCGAATAGACTGCTCCTTGTTTGTGCCCAAGTCTTTGGCCGAAACATGGAGAATGCCGTTTGCATCCAAGTCAAAGGTAACCTCGATCTGCGGCACACCACGCGGTGCTGTCGGGATGTCAGCTAGATCAAAGCGACCAATAGTCTTGTTGTTAGTCGCCATCTCTCGCTCGCCTTGGAGGACATGAATGGAGACCGCAGGTTGGTTATCCGCAGCAGTAGAGAAAATCTGGCTCTTCTTGGTCGGCACAGTGGTGTTCTTCTCGATCAGTTTGGTCATTACACCGCCGAGGGTCTCAATGCCCAGAGACAGCGGAGTAACATCGAGCAGGAGCACGTCCTTTACATCACCTTTAAGAACGCCGCCCTGAATTGCTGCGCCTACAGCAACAACTTCGTCTGGGTTTACGCCCTTATGTGGATCCTTGCCAAATATCTGTTTTACCTTCTCTTGAACCTTGGGCATCCGGGTCATACCACCAACCAGAATTACCTCATCAATCTTAGATGGATCAACGCCCGCATCTTTGAGTGCCGTGCGGCACGGTCCTTCGCAGCGGTCAATCAGGTCAGCAACTAATGCTTCCAACTTGGCGCGGGAGAGTTTAATATTTAGATGCTTGGGGCCGGTCGCGTCAGCGGTGATGAAAGGCAGATTGATGTCTGTTTCCATAGAGCTGGAAAGTTCTTTCTTGGCCTTTTCTGCTTCTTCTTTGAGCCGCTGGAGAGCCATCTTATCGCCGCGCAGGTCAATACCGTTCTCACGCTTAAACTCGTCAGCCAACCAGTTGACAATACGCATGTCAAAATCTTCGCCGCCAAGGAAGGTGTCGCCGTTGGTAGATTTTACCTCAAATACACCGTCACCAATCTCCAGAATAGAGATGTCAAATGTACCACCGCCAAGGTCAAAAACAGCTACCGTCTCTTCACCTTTTTTGTCCAAACCATAGGCAAGAGCGGCTGCGGTCGGTTCGTTGATGATCCGCTGCACGTTCAGGCCAGCAATCTTGCCAGCGTCTTTGGTTGCTTGCCGCTGCGCATCGTTAAAGTACGCTGGTACAGTAACTACTGCTTCGGTGACGGTCTCGCCCAAATACTCCTCAGCAGTCTTCTTCATCTTGCCAAGGATCATGGCAGAGATTTCCGCAGCAGAATAGCTCTTACCCTCAACCTCAACGACAGCATCGCCATTTGCAGCTGCTGTAATTTGGAAAGGACTCAGCTCAATAGATTTCTTAACTTCTGGATCAGTAAACTTGCGGCCGATCAGTCGTTTAATAGCAAAAAGGGTACGCGTTGGGTTAGTAACAGCCTGTCGTTTAGCAACCTGCCCAACTAGTCGCTCACCGCTATCAGGGAAAGCAACAATCGAAGGAGTTGTTCGGTTTCCTTCGCTATTTTCGATAACCTTTGGGTCGCCACCTTCCATAATCGCTACGCACGAATTAGTGGTGCCGAGGTCGATGCCAATAATTTTAGCCATGATATATATCTCCTTAAATCATTTATCGGACAAATGGTTTAATGCTCTGCCTGTCGTTGTAAACAATGCGCATAAAAACGACCTTGTCAAGGGAACTTGTTTGGCAGAGGCAAAAAATGCACTGTTTATTCGTTTTTTGCGGGGCCGCTGGATACTACTACTTGGGCATGGCGAAGCATCCGATCTTTAAACATGTATCCTTTGGCAAACTCGCGCAGCACATGATTATTTGGAATTTCCTCGCTGGCCTCCATTGTTAAGGCATCCATGTTATCTGGATCAAAAGGTTGGCCAACAGAATCCACCGCAGTTACTTCAAAGCGTTCCAGCATGGTGTCTAGGCCCTTTTTGGTCAGCTCAACCCCGGCCAGCATGGCAGCTAAGTTCTGCGCAGAATCACCGCCTTCTATTTTGCCTTGCTCCAAAGCGCGGTCAAGATTGTCAGCCGTGGTCAGTAGCTCCCGGAGAATGGTCTCACCTGCATACTTACGCAGTTTTTCCTGCTCCCGCTCCATGCGTTTCTTGGAATTTTCTGCCTCAGCAGCAAAACGGGTCATCTGATCTAGCTTTGCGCGAATTTCTTCCAGCTCTTTGGTCAAGGCCTCCATATCGGATGCGGCTTCATCGGCTATTGCCGCTGCCTGCTGCTCTTCTTGCATCTCCTCTGTTTTATTCTCTTCAGCCACGTATTTTCTCCCTTGAGTGAGCGGTTTTCGTAAAATGAATAAAATCTGGGGGCAACAGTAAGTATAGATATTGTCTATGTCAAGGTATGTGGATTCAAGTTCCAAGTGCAACTTTTTGGCAGGTTCCCAAGAATAGCTTTTTTGGCGTGTTGAAGCCAAGAGATTTTCGTGGCCTGTTGTTAAGCTGATCCATGATCAAGTTGATGTCATTCTGGCACAACATATCGAAATCAGTTCCTTTTGGGAGATATTGCCGTATAAGCCCATTCGTATTCTCATTAAGTCCCCGTTCCCAAGCCTGATAAGGGTGAGCGAAGAAGCATTCAGCCTGAAGCGCGGCGGAGAACTCCTCATGAAAAGCGAATTCCTTGCCGTTATCGCACGTTATGGTGTGAACTTGTTCCTGATATGGGAGCAGTGCTCCGGCAAGAGCCTGTGTGACACTGTCCGCCCGTTTGTCCGGCGCAAGGGCAATAACGCTGAAACGCGACTTCCGTTCAACTAAAGTGACAAGAACAGAGCCTCCTCGACGACCTATGACCGTGTCGGCCTCCCAATCACCAATTCTGGATCGTTCTTCAACAATATCAGGCCTTTTATCTATCGACACACGATTTCTGATCTGACCCCGCCGATCAGTGCTTCCATAACGTTTTTTTCTTTTCTTTCGGCAGCGTAAGTGAAGATGCAAGTTTCCTCCTTGCTTCCTGTCGCGGGCGATGTGTTGATAAATGCGCTCATGGCTGATCCGCATATTTTTCTCAGCAGCCAGCCAGCCGCTGATTTGTTCG